>NZ_LDOV01000003.1 GCF_001029435.1 Photobacterium aphoticum
CTTAACTGATCGGCATTAGTGTAAACATCCCATTTTTTAGTAGCACCCTAAATTAGAGTTTTCCAAGTGTTCTAACTTAGTCAGGTATTCCCATGGCGTCAGATCATTTAACACACCGTGTGGTCGTTCATCGTTGTATTCAATGAACCATTTTTCGGTCAGTTCTCGTACTTCATTCTGTGTTTTGAAGACATACATATTGAGTATTTCGTCGCGGTAAGTGCGATTAAATCGTTCAACATATGAGTTATGTGTTGGTGTGCCGGGGTTGATGAACTCTAGTTGGATTTGATGCTGCTCTGCCCATTCAGCTAACGTAGACGATATGAATTCAGGCCCGTTATCCATCCGTAGCTTGTTGGGGTAACCACGCCAAGCAACAATCCGCTCTAATACTATTACCACTCGAGGAACGGGTAAATTCTGGTCAATCTCAATCGCCAACACATCTCGATTAAAGTCATCGATAACATTGAAGGTTCTAAAACGTCTTCCGCACATAAGTGAATCACTCATAAAGTCCATTAACCAATATTGATTAATGCTTGCTGGCACACACAGAGGTTCAGGGTAGCGAGTCGGTAAACGCTTCTTACCTCGACGACGTTTATTCAGTTTGATATCACAATAGATACGGTGTACGCGCCTGTGATTCCAGCGATGTCCACTAAGTTTTAGTATTATTAACAGCTGACTAAAAACCATAAGCAGGATAACGTTTAACACCATCCTGCAACTCAACAATAACAGCATCATTGCGATGCTTGTCAGGTTGATAACGGTAAAGTGAATCACTAATACCAACGATTCGACAAGCTCTTTCTGTCGTTTCACATCAGAGGCTTCCATACCTCCGTATTTTGATTTCCAATTGTAATAGGTGGCGTCAGAGATGCCATACTCGCGGCAAACCTCTCTCACCAATCTATCGGCTTGAACTTCCTTCAGGGTCTTGACGATCTGAGTTTTTGTATATCGTGATCTTTTCATCAGCGTTCTCCGTTTTGTCCAGTTTAATTCGGAGAACTCTATTTGGGAATGCCACTAGAATAGTGGGATGATAACAATGGTCCCCGCCTGCCATTGAAGTTGATTTATCTATCTTCATGACAAGCATCTTATTTATTAAAAACATTGATGCTGAACCATACAAATTTCAGACACAAAAAAACGGGCCTTTCGGCCCGTTTCTCATTTATGCATGTTTTCCGTGTAACGGGGAATTATTCCCAATCCAGGATCACTTTGCCTGACATACCTGAACGCATCACATCAAAGCCTGCTTGGAAGTCATCAATCTTGTAGTGGTGCGTGATGATTGGTGTGAGATCCAGACCAGATTGGATCAGAGACGCCATCTTGTACCAGGTTTCAAACATTTCACGACCGTAGATACCTTTGATCACCAAGCCTTTGAAGATCACTTGGTTCCAGTCGATACCCATGTCTGATGGTGGAATGCCCAGCAGTGCAATACGGCCACCGTGGTTCATGGTTTTCAGCATAGAGTTGAATGCAGATGGGTTACCTGACATTTCAAGGCCCACATCGAAACCTTCTGTCATGCCCAGATCGGCCATCACATCTTCCAGCTTCTCTTCTGCCACATTAACCGCACGGGTTACGCCCATCTTGCGCGCAAGATCCAAACGGTATTCGTTCACGTCAGTGATCACAACGTGACGTGCACCTACGTGTTTTGCTACCGCTGCCGCCATGATGCCAATTGGGCCAGCACCGGTGATCAGCACGTCTTCACCCACTAGGTCGAAAGACAGCGCAGTGTGTACGGCATTACCGAACGGGTCAAAGATAGACGCTAGGTCATCAGAGATACCTTCAGGGATCTTAAATGCGTTGAACGCAGGGATTACCAGGTATTCAGCAAACGCACCTTCGCGGTTTACGCCCACACCGATAGTGTTACGGCACAGGTGAGTACGGCCGCCACGACAGTTACGGCAGTGACCACAAGTGATGTGACCTTCGCCAGATACGCGGTCGCCAATTGCAAAGCCACGCACTTCCTGACCAATCGCAACCACTTCACCCACGTATTCGTGGCCCACAACCATAGGCGTAGGAATCGTCTTTTGTGACCACTCATCCCAGTTGTAGATGTGTACGTCGGTACCACAGATCGCGGTCTTCTTGATTTTGATCAGGATGTCGTTGTGACCCATTTCAGGTTTATCAACCTCGGTCATCCAGATGCCTTCTTCAGGCTTTAGCTTTGATAGTGCTTTAATTTTCATTGTGTTTTCTCACTGCTGCCCCGCGCAATGCGAAGCAAAGAAATCTGTCATGTGTTTTTCGCGTTAAACAAACGCATTCATCTCAATGCTATGTTCGCCGGCTAAGTGATAAAAACGCCAGCGAACGCAGCATGATGATGAATTAGATGATGCCCATGTCCTGGCCAACTTCGATGAACACATCGATCGCACGATCAAGTTGTTCACGGCTGTGTGCAGCTGACATTTGTGTACGGATACGCGCCTGACCTTTTGGTACCACAGGGAATGAGAAACCTACCACGTAGATGCCTTTCTCCAGTGCGCGCTCAGCAAATTCTGCTGCTACTTTTGCATCACCCAGCATGATTGGAATGATCGCGTGATCCGCACCGCCCATGGTGAAGCCTGCGCCTTCCATACGTGTACGGAAGTGTGCCGCGTTTGCCCATAGTTGGTCTCGCAGTGCACCGCTTTCTGCCAGCAGATCCAGCACGCGTAGAGACGCAGAAACAATCGCAGGTGCCACAGAGTTAGAGAACAGGTACGGACGAGAACGCTGACGCAACCAGTCAATCACTTCTTTCTTACCAGAAGTATAACCGCCTGACGCACCGCCCATGGCTTTACCTAGGGTACCGGTGATGATGTCGATACGCTCAATCACGTCATGGTATTCATGTGTACCGCGACCGTTCGCGCCCATGAAGCCGACTGCGTGAGAGTCATCAACCATAACCAGTGCGTTGTACTTGTCCGCCAAGTCACAGATCGCTGGCAGGTTAGCCACTACGCCGTCCATTGAGAATACGCCGTCAGTCACGATCAACGTGTGACGTGCGCCAGCTTCTTTAGCGGCGATCAGCTGTGCTTCTAGCTCTTCCATGTTGTTGTTCGCGTAACGGAAGCGCTTCGCTTTACACAGACGTACGCCGTCGATGATAGATGCGTGGTTCAGGGCATCAGAGATGATTGCATCTTCTGCGTCCAGGATGGTTTCAAACAGGCCGGTGTTCGCATCGAAGCACGAGGTGTAAAGAATCGTGTCTTCCATGCCCAGGAATGTAGAAAGCTTTTGTTCTAGCTCTTTGTGCGCGTCTTGTGTACCACAGATGAAACGAACAGAGGCCATGCCGAAGCCGTGCTCATCCATACCCGCTTTCGCTGCTTCAATCAGCTCAGGGTGGTTAGCCAGACCCAAATAGTTGTTTGCACAGAAGTTCAATACTTCTACGCCCGTATTGATAGACACAGACGCTTTCTGTGCCGATGTGATCACGCGTTCAGATTTGTAAAGACCTTCAGCTTTTACTTCTTCTAATTGCTGATTGATTTGAGCGTAAAATGCAGCAGACATGATGTTCCTCTCAAGATTCTTTTATTGCCGATGTGATTTTCACTCTTAAAATTCTTACCACATCAGGCCAAGCATAATTCCATTAAACAGTTTATGTTCATTTCACTGGATTTAGTCGGTAATCATTTTAATCAAAGCGAATTCAGACTATTATCCCCTCTCCTGGAAAAGGACTCGTGAACCATGAACACAAATAAACTCATTGCCCTTATGCCAGAATTGGCGGTCTTTAAAATCGTCGTGGATGAAGGCAGCTTTACCGCTGCAGCCAAGAAGCTGGGCGTAACCCCTTCCGCCCTGAGTAAACAGCTTTCTCGCCTTGAACATACCCTGTCTGCCAAGCTGCTTGAACGCACCACCCGTAAGCTGGTGATCACCGAATCCGGCAAGGGGATTTACAACCAGTGCTGTACCCTGCTGGAAGCCACCAAACAAGCGGTGGAGTTCACCAGTTCTGAACATGCCGTGCCTTCTGGTTCGCTCACGGTCGCTGCACCCAAAGCGTTTTTGAGCATTGTGTTGCAACCGATGGTCAAGCCCTTCCTGACCCAATACCCGGACATTGAACTCAAACTCAAAGCCACCGATGGCGAGATTGATTTGATCTCTGAAGGCATTGATGTGGTGTTTCGCTTAACAGAGAAGCCGACCGAAGGCTTAGTGGTGAAACACATGGGGAAAGTCAGCCTGCGTTTGTGTGCCAGCCCAGACTATTTGGCAGAACGCGGCACGCCGGTTCACCCAACAGATCTGCGTCAGCATGATTGTCTGTATTTGGGGGAAACCACCACGGATCACATCTGGGATTTCGTGAAAGACAATGAAGCCCACACCGTTGCGGTAAAAGGCCGTTATGCGGTGAATCACTCCCAAATGCGTTTGAAAGGCGTGATTGACGGTTTTGGCATTGGTATTTTCCCTGATTTTGTTATCAAACAAGCACTCGCCGACGGCCAAGTGCAACCGGTACTGGCGGACTGGACGATTAAAGGGAACTACCAAGGTGATATCGCGTTGCAGTTTGCGCAGACCAAGTTCATGCCTGCCCGTTTACGCGTGTTTATTGATTATGTGACGGCGCACCTGTCTGAGTATACCGTTTCCTAAATACAGGCTCTTAAATTCCGGCTTTTAAATACAGCCACGCAATCACTCATTCGTCGCACTGGTAGTCAGTCGCCAGTGCTAGCCCCTAATATCACCTTCTCTCACTTCGCTATCCTTGCCCTTTTCCGCCCGTACACTGCCTGCATTCTACGTTTTTCCTACTGGCTTCTCGTACTGGGTTATACTTCCTATGACGTAAAACACAGAATAAGACACCGTCTCGGTTTTGATCCAATTTGACAGGATAGTCGTTAGTTATGGATGTAATGCGCATTCGCTCTGCCTTAGCCGGTTGACGAATGGCCCAACATCTCACACTCCCTTACCGCTCTCTAAGTAAGGTAACGACGATGAAATATTGGCGAACACTGACACTTGTTTTGACCCTTTCTCTTGGCACCGTCGGCATGGCTGGCACGGCACAAGCCTATCCGATGGATTCCATCCACTGGAATCACCGCAGCATTCTGTTCTTCGCACCGGCACATGATCAGCATGTGAAAACCTTTGTGAAAGAAACCCTGATGAATAACTGTCAGCTTCAGGAGCGCGATATCAAAGTTATCGTGATCACCCAAGACGGTTATTACAAGCCAGAGAACCTCTTCAGCCCTGAAGAAATCAACATGCTGACCCAAAAATACCGCATTGCGACTGACAGCCACACCGCTGTGCTGGTTGGGAAAGACGGGTTAGAAAAACACCGCTGGGGAGAAGAGACCAACTGGCAGTACATCACGTCGCTGATTGATCGTATGCCGTTGCGGATCAAAGAGATGGCTTATTCACCGAACAGCCGTTGTTCCATTTAGCTCAGGGGTATTCAGAGCCCATTGCCTTTCTCGCATACACTGACAGAGCCGGCTTCCCTTGGCCGCATGCTCACTCTACGCCCCTTGCTACGCCTCTAATTTTTGGTCAGGGAGGATTCTCTTTATTGCCAAAAACAGTATGGTAGAAATGGTTCGTACTTCTCCCATAATCCAATGACGTTATAGGCAATAAAACAATGACCAATAAGCCATTTTTCTATCACGGACAAGACCCGAACTGGGTGACGGTTCGTGACAATAACAACAGTGAACAACAACTCCACCTCACTCTCGTCAGTGAAGCCGACACGCTGATTTCCACCATTTTTGTTCGTTGTGATCCTGACAACGAAGAAGAGTTGATCGAAATGACGCGCGGCGAGACACTCAATCGCCTGCAATACTGGCATGCAGCCATTCCCGTCAACGAAGACCAACCTATCACCCACTACTGTTTTAAGATCATGCAAAACAGTCGTCAGTGGTGGTTGCACGGCAATGGCGTCAGCCCACGCGTTCCCGGGCGAGAAGCGCACTTCAAATACAACCGCGTCCACCAGCCACCGGCGTGGATGCAATCTCAAGTCTTCTACCAAATTTTTCCGGACCGCTTCCACAATGGCGATCCGTCTATCAGCGTGAAAACCGATGAATACTGCCTGCGCGGTAACGAACGCCCGACCATTGCGCTGCCGTGGGGCCATCCGGTTTCTGAACACGGCCAGAATGGTCCGAATGAATTCTTTGGCGGCGACATTAAAGGCATTCACGACAAGCTGGATTACCTGCAAGATCTCGGCGTCACGGCCCTGTATCTAAACCCGATTTTTACCGCGCCAAGTAACCATAAATACGACACCACCGACTACCGCAATATCGACCCACATTTGGGCACCAATGCGCAGTTTGCGGACATGGTGGCCGACCTGCACCAACGTGACATGAAGATCATGCTCGATGCGGTATACAACCACACCTCCGTTGATCACCCTTGGTTTGACCGCTACGGCAGACAAACCGAGCACAAAGGTGCCTTTAATCATCCCGATTCTCCATACCGTGATTTTTACCAATTCACTGGCGATACGAATGACTACATCGGTTGGAAAGGCATTGATAGCCTGCCGAAGCTGAATTTCTCGAATCCCGAAGTGCAGGATTACATTTACGCTGGCGATGATGCGGTGATCAAATCCTGGCTGCGTCCACCGTATAACATTGATGGCTGGCGTTTCGATGTGATCCATATGCTGGGCGAAGGCAAAGGCGCGAAGAACAACGCGCACTATGTGAAAGCCTTCCGCGAGTCAGCAAAGTCGGTCAATCCGGATTGCTTCATTCTGGGTGAACACTTCTTTGAAGCGACCTCTTGGCTGCATGGCGATCAAGAAGACGGCGCAATGAACTACTACGGGTTCGCGCACCCGCTGCGTGCCTTCTTTGCCCATCAAGACATCAGTTACCACAACTGTCAGATTGATGCGGAAGTGTTAGTGGAATGGCTTAACGAAGCACGTAGCAAAGTGCCTTGGTTGAACCAACTGTCTCAGCTCAACCAGTTGGACAGCCATGACACCATGCGTTTCCTCACCCTGCTTGATGGCGATACAGATACCATGAAGCTGGCCTTGTTGATGCTGTTTACTTATGTCGGCACGCCGTGTGTGTATTACGGCACAGAAGTAGCATTAGAAGGCGGACAAGATCCGGATAACCGCCGTTGCTTCCCGTGGGAACGCACCGAAACCGCTCACCCGATGTTTGATTATGTGCAACAGCTGATCAAGCAACGTAAGCAGTCAAAAGCACTACAGTCGGGCAGCATTCAGTGGTTATACGCCGAGCATCAGCAATTGGCCTTTGCCCGCAGCTACGGGGATGAACAGCAGATCTGTATCATCAACAACAGCCAATATGCGAAGACTTTGTCTATCCCGATGTGGCAAATCGGCCTGCATAACGCCAATGTGGTCGACGGCTTTACCCGCGATGAGTGGGAAGTGAAAGATGGCATCCTGACCCTGACGTTAGCAGGCAAAGAAGGCATGTTGTTGTCGGTAAGGGCGTGAGTACGCAACTAACCATCAAAACGGCTTCCTTCTGGAGGCCGTTTTTTCATCCAGACAATCAACAACCAGAAAACTATCAACCAAAAAACCAGCAACCAGATCCATTCGCTTACCTCGCACATCGCAGCCGTGATGCTGTTACCTTAAGGCTACCCCTGAGGACGGCGCCTTGATAGCAATACTTGATACCAGCGCCTTGATAACAGGACCACGACCACACGAAAACAAGGCGGCATACCTGGCACATTTTCATAAAAATCGTGCCAATATGAGTTTCTTAACCCTGTCTCAGTACGAATCTCATCCATGAGAGCAAGAAAATGATAGTTTTTCAGTCACTTATTTATTTCTGATTTTTATCCCTATTATTCATCAAAAAACTTTCCATTCTTGAAATATGCTTACTTTGTGCTTCAGAAATAATTATAACGAGGTTCCTAATATGATTAGGCCAGCGCTAACCGTAATGACTACTGCTTTATTAATTGCCTGTGGTGGCGGCTCCAGCGACAGTCCGGAACCCACAATTGTATCCATGGATGATATCAGTGTTAGAAAGATTGGGATTGATTTAGTCAATATTGCTAATGAGCCGGTTGATTTTTATATTCGAGAAAACGGTGATAGCAACCCACTATTTGATGATGGTAACCAAGTGTCGTCGAATCCTAATTACGATAATCAGTACCATGGCATTAGTTGGACATCTGCCGCCCCCATGCGTATTGATATTGGTATTCAAGACACCAACTCACAAACGATACAAACTGAAGTGAATGATGTGGTGTTGAATGATACAGAGAAGCTGTGGGCTATTGCTTGGCAGGATGGCGGTGAGCTCACGCTATCTACCGATGTAGAGCTGCCTGCGCCATTAGAAGATAAGTACCGGATTCGTGTGTTTTCTATCGCCGATACCTGGGTACAAATTATCTCAACCTTTGTCTCTACATCAGAAGTCAAAAAAGGCACCTTTTCGCCTCACATGACCATTGAAAACTGTAGCGGTGAATTATATCTCGGGGCGAACCCGACAGATATATGTGATTTAGATATCGGGAAATCGTATCTTTTGATTGTAAACGGGGAAGATCTGTTGTTAGCAGCAGAAGAAAAATAACAATAAATAATAATACTAATAAAAAGTAAGACAATAAGAGCAAAAATAAGAAAGAGTAATATTCGGGAATTGAACGAGGAATAATAATACTAAAACCTCACGCGCTTTATCTTTATATCGCAAGGAACGTCTACAACAATAACGTATGTCGATGGAGTTTTGTGCTTTACACGTTGTGTAAATTGGGGGAACCAACACTCTATCTTCCGAACGGTGACCATAATAATAAACCAATCGGATTCAGGGCAAACGCAACAATATCGTAGGCAGCGGTGGCAAAAAGCCCCGGCATTCAGTATGCCGGGGCTTCTTTTCTTTTACTCACTGACAATCGTTGTCAGTGACTCACCGTGTGATTATTTTGCTTTTGCAGCTACCAGCATGTCTTCATCTGGCTTTTTCAGCATCGCGTAAGTCACACCTGTCACCAAAGTACCGGCCGCAATCGCAACCAGGTACATGAACACTGGGGTAATGGCATTCGGGATGAACAGTACAAACAAACCACCGTGTGGTGCCATCAGTTTTGCACCGAACAGCATCGACAATGCACCTGTTAGTGCACCACCCGCCATACAGCTTGGGATAACACGCATTGGATCGCGCGCCGCAAAAGGAATCGCCCCTTCAGAGATGAAGCACAGACCCAGTACGAATGACGCTTTACCCGCTTCCGCTTCGTTCGCGTTGAACTTACGTTTTGCCAGGAATGTGGCCAGACCCATACCCAATGCCGGCACCATACCTGCCGCCATGACCGCCGCCATTGGCGCGTAGGTTTGCGAAGCCAACAGACCCACACCAAAGGTGTATGCCGCTTTGTTAACCGGACCACCCAAGTCGAAACACATCATACAGCCAAGGATAATACCCAGCAGTACCGCGTTTGCAGAGCCCATGTTGTTCAGGAAGGTCGTTAGTGCCGTCATCGCGCCAGCAACCGGGCCACCCACAACGTAAATCATGATCAGGCCGGTGAACAAACTGGCTACCAATGGAATGATCAGGATAGGTTTTAATGCTTCCATCGATTGTGGCAACTTAACGTGTTCCGCAATCCACTTGGCACTGTAACCAGCAAGGAAACCCGCTACGATACCGCCCAAGAAGCCTGCACCTGTTGAGCTTGCCAACATACCACCAATCAAACCCGGTGCCAGACCCGGACGGTCAGCAATCGAGAAGGCAATGAAGCCTGCCAGTACCGGTACCATCAAGGCAAATGCAGAGCCACCACCAATGGTCATCAGCGCGGCAGCCAATGTACCTTCTTCTTTAAACGCTTCAATACCGAACACAAAAGACAGGGCGATAGACAAACCACCTGCAACCACCAATGGCAGCATATGGGATACACCGGTCATCAGGTGTTTGTACGCGCCGGTTTTCTCTTGTTTTTGCTCAGTTTGCGCACCGGCTTGGTGTTGGTACACTGTCGCGGTCGCAAACGCTTTGTCCATTTCATCCGTGGTCTTTTTCAGTGCCAGACCGGTGCTGGTTTTGTACAGCTTCTTGCCATTAAAGCGAGAAAGATCCACTTCGATGTCAGCCGCGATAATCACCAAATCCGCTGCGGCAATTTCTTCTGCCGTTAGCTGGTTTTTCGCGCCTACTGAACCACGGGTTTCCACTTTGATTTGATGACCTTGACGTTGGCCTTCTTCTTCCAGCGCTTCTGCTGCCATGAAGGTGTGTGCCACACCGGTTGGACAGGCGGTGATCGCAACAATGCGCTTCACGCCGCCTTCTGCGTCTTCACCTGCCGATGCGGTTTGTACGGTTGCGGCCAGTTGTGCTGCACTCAGCACGTCAGCACTGGCTGTTGCGTTTTCCAAAAATGCTTTCGGGTCTTCAAAACACGCTGCTACCGCACTCTGGTATACGCGCTTATCCGCAAAACGTGATAGGTCTACCGCTTTATCGGCAGCCACGATAACCACATCAGCCTCAGCAATTTGTGCATCCGTCAGGGTTTTCACCGACATCACGCTCGACTGGCATTCAATGCTCGCTTCCCACTTCAGATCAGCGGCGGCTTTTTCAATCAGCCCTGCCGCGATCACGCTGTTAGCGATACCGCTTGGGCAAGCTGTTACTACTGCAATTTTCATCTCAATCCCCTCTGCTCGAGTTACGCGTTCACGCGGCTAATTTGGACATTTTCTTTCACGCTTAGCACTTGGTTGATGTCTTCAACCCCGACGCCTACCTGACTCACGGCCAGTGCAGACAAGGCCGTTGCAAAACGTAATGTCTCTTCTTTGTTCCATTGATTCAGTTGGCCCCAACACAGGCCAGCGACCAAGGTATCGCCCGCACCCACAGTGCTGACAACCTGCATTTTCGGTGGCTGCGAACGTAGCCAGCCGTCTTGGTTCAGCCACATCACGCCTTTGGCGCCCAGTGACACCACCACGTTGGCAATGTCATTTTCCGCCAATTGCTCAGCGACCGTTTGCAGTTCGGCATCGGTAGTCAGTTCACGACCCGCCCAATCCGACAATTCTTCATCGTTTGGTTTCACTAACCACGGTGACGCATTCAGTCCCGCCGCTAACGCCGCTTTACTGCTGTCGAAATACACGTGTTTGCCTTGACGATGCAACTCGGCAATCCACTCAGCACATTGCTCCGGTGACAAACCACGCGGCAGGCTGCCAGCCATCACGAACACATCGTGCGATTCCGCTAGGCTGAACAAAGTCTTCTCAAATGCTGCAACATCGTCGGCACTCACTTCCACACCCGGGAAGTTAATGTCACTCACGCGGCCATCTTGCTCGACCAGTTTCACGTTGATACGGCTCGCGCCATTTACGCGCACAAACGCATCTTGCACGCCCAGTTGCTCGAACAACTGGCAAAACGGTTCTTGGTTATCGGCACCCAGCAGACCGGTCACGGTCACATCCGCACCCAGTTCTGCCAGCACTTTGGCCACATTCACGCCTTTACCGGCCGGATGCAGGCTACCGCTTTCCACCAAATTCACGGTACCGGCGGTCAATACGGATAAGCTACCGGTCAGATCCAAAGCTGGATTAAGGGTAACGGTTACAACTTTAGGTTTATTCATCTTATTTCCCCTCACCCAGACCATCAGCAATGGCTTGACCAATCGCTTCCAGTGCCGCATCAGCATCATCACCTTGCGCCGTGAACTGCAGCTCGTGGCCTTTCTTCACGCCAAGGGCAATCACTTTCATCAGGCTCTTGGCATTCACCGCTTTGCCGTCACCATTAAGGTTCGCCACCAGTAAGGTTGAATTGAATTTTTTCGCGACGCTCACCAACATGGCACCCGGACGGGCATGCAAGCCGTGTGGGTTACGAATCGCAAACACAGCGGTGGTGCCGTCCAGCGCTTCTTCTGTCAGCAATGACACCACACCGGCCGCATCAGCCGTGAACAGCTTGTCTGCCTGCTTCTTGTAAAGCAGTTGTGCAAGGTTGTGCATCACAGCACCGTGACTGCCATTACACGCCGCCACAAACAGCAAGCCTTTCACCGCCACACCGTCTTCTTCAAATACCGAAGCTGGTGTGACAAACGACAACGCGGTGCGTGTGACCTCTTTCTGGCTTTTTGCTACCCACAGGCCCTGACCCACATGGGTAGCACCTTGTGCGATGGCATCCGCCACGGTGGCATTGCTCGCCGCCTGATGGTTTTTCACCAAGCCAGCCGCTACAGCAGTTAACTGCACCAAATCGGTGGCAGGGAACGCCAGTTGTACCAGTGAGGTATCAACATCGGCTTCGGACTGCACTTCACCGTTTAGAATGGCAATCACACCTTCTGCGCTGTCACAATTTTTCAGACGATCTTCCACGCCATCAGCTGACAACACTTTGGTCAGCTGCTTCAAAATGCCCAGGTGCTCGTCAGATTTCGCCGCAATACCGATAGCCAGGTACACCGTTTTGTCATTATCCCAGTTCACACCTTGCGGGAAATGGTGCACGCGTACACCGGTTTGTTTCACTAAATCGCGGGTATCGGTTGTCCCGTGTGGGATCGCAATACCGTTACCTAAAAACGTTGAATTTTGTGCTTCACGGTTAAGCATGCCGTTCACGTAGCCGTTTTCGACCAAACCCTGCTGCTCTAAACCGGCCGCAATGGCTTTGATCGCGTCTTGCTTGTTTGACGCTACTTGATTGAGCTGAATATCACTGGTTGATAATGACAGCATCTGTTCACTCCCGTTGTGTTCTCATGCCATGCTGACGTACAGACCGTCAGCCGCTACTAAGTCTAGCCCACTCAAAGCTGAATCGTTTCAGCTTTTCAGCAAATGAAAAAGTTTCAGCCTAATCTGAACGCCTTGTGAGGCTGTTCTGTATCACCTGCTTACACTGACGACACAATCTTGAAGCGATGAGCACAAGGTGTAAGGCTAGGCTGAAACCTTTCAGCTGACATGCTGAATGGTTTCAGCTAGTATTGCAATTGTTCTGTGTCAGATCTGTTTTGGATCTATGATCTCACGCACAATTTTCTATTCCTTGTAAGAATTGCACTGTCTTTTTCATCAATAGAAAGACATGATTCGAGCGGTTTATAACGGTAAGGCACTCCATGAAATTAGACGAAATCGCCAAACTCGCCGGTGTGTCCCGCACCACCGCCAGTTATGTCATCAACGGTAAGGCGCAAAAGCACCGTATCAGTGAGAAAACCCAGGCCAAAGTCATGGCCGTAGTGAATGAACATAACTACCGCCCTGACCATGCCGCGACCTCTTTGCGTGCCGGCAGCAGCCGTTCTTTTGGGTTGATCATTCCGGATCTGGAAAACAGCAGTTACGCCAAACTGGCCAAATTGCTGGAAAGTAATGTGCGCAAGGCGGGCTATCAGCTGATCATCTCGTGTTCGGATGATGATGCCGAAACGGAAATGAAAGTGGCTGACACCCTACTCAGTCGCCGTATTGATGCGCTGATTGTCGCCAGTGCCTTACCGGCCGATAACGATTTCTACAAACGCATTCAAAAAAGCAAAGTGCCGGTGATCGCCATTGACCGTGCGCTAGATGATGAGACGTTTGCCTCGGTGATCAGTGAAGATTTAGACGGCGCGTTTGATTTAACCGCCAGTTTGCTGGAACAACCGACCACCAGCATTGGCCTGATTGGTGCCGTACCGGAGCTGGGTGTCTCTAAAGAACGTGAACAAGGTTTTCTGTCTGCGATTCGTGCCCACGGCAAACAGCAAGCCGCCAAAGGCCACTGTGACACAGCCCTGATGACACTCACGGCTTATGGTGCTTCTTTCAGTCAGGCGGAAGGGCAACGTCTGGTGCAACAGTGGATTGAGAATGACACCCTGCCCGAGGCGATTCTGGCAACCTCTTACACCTTGTTTGAGGGAATTTTGGATGGCTTGCTGGCTAATCCTGATTTGATGACAAAAACCCGACTGGCCACTTTTGGTGATAATCGTCTGCTCGATTTCTTGCCGATCAAGATCCAGTCGTTGCCGCAGCAATTTGAATTGATTGCCGATAACGCCCTGGAGCTGACGGTCAATGCCGTTGCCGGACGTTATCGGACAGGGGTAGAAGTAGTACCACGTAAAATTAAGCGTCGTTAAGGTTATTATTAGTACTGTTCTTTCAGCCAGTGCTTAGCCGCCACTTTACCCAGCGAGTACAAGCGTTTCGCTTGCTGGGTAAGATCAGCACTGCCATGACTCAATCGGCGGCGGTTTAGCTGCGTATTGATGCCTTCTTCAAACGATCCCAATAAGCTTTCTCCCACTTCCGCCATGTTGTACGACGGCTGCTGCTCTGGCATTGCAATCACAATGCCTTCATCAGGCTTTAATTGTTCCAGATTGAAGTCCAGTGCCGCTTTAATGATTTTGCCTTTCGCATCGGTCGGCTGAGTCATATCGTACGGTGGCGCCCACTCGTTCGCCGGTTGCAGACGGTCGACTTGATTCAACAGCATGATCACGCGCGGCTTCTTACGACTGCGGTTTTTCGGTTGCAGGTAGAAATCATCAAAGAGCTGCTTGAGCATCACATCCTGCTGACGAGCAGGTTGGTTCGCTTTCACCAGCCAGAAAATCACATCGCTCTGGGTCATTTGTTCCAGCAGTAGCGCTTGCGTTTTCTCGTTGCCATCAATGCCCGGCAAGTCCACCAAGTGGATCAAATCCACCCCTTCCACGTGACAGCGGTGAATAACAATCTTGTCAGTCGAAGGAATGGCACTCACTTCCGCCACCATACTGCCGACAAACGCATTCACGAATGAGGATTTACCCGCACTCACCTGCCCGACCAATGCCACGCGCAACGGTTCAATTTCTTCTGCCAAACGGCCTTCGTCTTGCTGCTTCACCGTGCTCTCGCCCAGCTCACCATCCGTCACCGAATAACGGCCACTGTAAAGATCAATCGCTACCGAGATCACTTCCTGCAACAGCACTTTTTTCAGCTTATGCTGCACCTCATCACTGACTTGATCAAACAGAGCACCAAAAATCTGTCCACGGGCTTCTGCCACAATGCCGGCTGGCGTAAACGCACGAAACAGTCGGTAAGCGTCATACAATTTCTTCGCCGCGCCCAACTTTTCTTTGTGACGATACCCTTGCTGCAAGGTCGAAATTTTCAGGTGCTCGGCGAACGGCACATGGTTAAGTAAGAAATGGCGATAGCGCTTGCTGACCTGCTCCATCATCAACAGAAACTCCGGCGCAGTGAACGCCCATTCCTGTCCAGCGTGACCACTTTTCCCTTTGCGCTCGGCGGCATAACGGGCGGATACTTCCATCGCCAACGCCATGCTGTGTTCACGCAGCGCAGGCCAGCTGTCATCTTGTGCTAACAAGTCTTTACTGCGCACATTCAGGCTTTGCCACACATCGCGATCAAACGCGCCCCATTCTCCGGACGGTGCGACGGCGATGTCACCTTTTAAGTCATCCTCAGTCACATCGGGCTCACTGGCTTGACGACGCACCCAGAGATATCCGGCCAACACCAATAACGAACTGCCGACCAAAACCAGCGACAACATCAGCCAGTATCCGTTTTCCACCACACTGACTAACCCAAGCCCCGCCAGTGCCAATACTGGCAGCACCAACGCCATCAGAATCAGGGGGATCACGCCAGCCGAGGTGCGTGATAATAAATTCACGCTATTTTTTGTTCTTTTCATTGCGTTTCTGGCTCTCTTTCACTTGCTTTAAGGCTTGCTCAAATACCGCTTTAATCGCTTCACTGCTGACCGGCTCGCCTTTGCTGATATGGTATAAATATTTACACGCTGCACGGCCAATGGCGTAAGTCATACCAAAGCTCATGGCTACCGACAGCGCACTACCAACAGTTTGCCCGTACACCGGTATAAATTTTGTCAACTGACGCGCCCCTAACTGCACGACATAGTTGGCGACAAAACTGCCCCCCATCAAGCCTGCAAATTCGGTAAAACGCTGACGATTCCACACCACACCGTAATGGCGGCCCAAACTGTGCAGCATTTTGCCCTGAATAGCGGGCACAGAAACAAGCCCAACCGCAGGTAAGGCATCTGACGCACCGGCACTGCCTGCATACCACATAATTTCTCGTTGCAGTTTGGCAAAGTTACGCTGTTCGGCATCATGGTGCAGCTGTTCCCCTTCCAGGAGATACAGCACCGGCAACAGCTCTGCCAGTTGTTCTTGCAAGCGGTCAACACCATAGGGCAAATCGGCGCCTTCCGGTTGTACCAGAAAATCCACCTGTACCGCAGTAACCGACGCGCCCCAGGCTTTTTCTACCTGATCATGATTATAACCGATGGCCTGTTCACGCTGACTGGCATCGGATAAAGACAAACAGCCGGTATGCACCAGTAACACGTTTTTGATACGGCCGTCTTTGCGGATTTTACTTAACGCCGTTAACACATCTTGCTGCGATGGCTCTTCCGCTTTCATCACCACAATCAGGGCGTGACTTTGTTGCTGACAAGCGGCGATGTCTTCCGCCGGATCGTAACTGGCTTCTGATAGCCCACGGGTATCCAGAAAGCGGAGAATCGGATTGTCTTCCGGGAATTGGTAGGACAAGGAGGTTTGGGTACAAGGCTGAAAACCGTTACCAATTTCCACACTGTCATTGCCTGTCAGAGTTTCAATCAGGGTGGATTTTCCGGCGCCGGTTTTACCGATGAGCCACAATGTCGGGAGTTGAGATTCCCACTGCTGATTCGCCGCTGATAAATCAGGGTCTTGCGGCGGATTAATGTACTGATAAATATTTTTGAAGAATTCTTGCATCGTCACTTCCAACGCGACTGCTAATTAAAGGCCTCCCATGACGATACCATAAATCAAGATCTGGCAGGTGAGTAAAATCTCACTCACCTGCCTAATAAGATGTGCAACAAGAGTGCGCTACACACGCCGTGTGCACGCTGCTTATTGCTCTGAAGCCCCTCCTGTGCCTGAAGCCGTACCCGCAGATGTTCTATTGCTGGCTGTATTGCTCGTAGTATCGCTGGCGCCTTCTTGCGGCATCTTCATCCAGGTGGTGAACAACTCATACCAAATTGCCAGTACAACCGCCCCCACAAACAAGCCAATGATCCCGGCGGCGATCATCCCGCCAATGGCACCAATCAAAATCACCGGCATCGGCACATCCACTCCTCGCCCCATCAGCATAGGTTTCAGGATATTGTCAGACAGCCCCGCCAGAATCACCCACACGGTAAAGATGGTCGCGGGCGTGGTATCCATGTAAGAGAACACATAAATGATCACTGGCAACACAATCAGCAAAGCGGGTAATTGGGCAATTGCTAAAAAGAACACAATCAGGGTGATCAAACCGGCCGCCGGAATACGGAACACAAACATCGCCGCCCCCACCAGAATGGACTGGATAAAGGCCACCCCCACAACGCCGAGTAACACGCTGCGAATGGTCGCGGCAATCAATGACGCCCAAGCCTCACCATTCGGGCCAACCACACGGATGGACACACGCTTAACCCCTTCCGCCATACTGTCTGAATGCGCCATAAAACCTGCCGCAATCAGGAGCGAGATGATAAACATCACCACAGTGGCGACCCCACTGCCCAGCACCCCGGCAAAGGCACTGATCGCCCCTTTGATTTCCGGCATGAATTTGGAAATGGCCTGCGCCATATTATTGGAAAACAGCGCCCATACTTCATAGAGTTTATCGCCAATCAAGGGGATATCCGCCACCCGCTGTGTCGGCCCCGGCAAGGTAATGGACTCGGCATCTTGCAGCAAATCTGTCGCCGCGACGATGCCGTCATAAATTGACCCCATCACCAATACCAAAGGCACAATCAAAATGGCCACCCCGAGTAACGCCAGTATCGTGGCAGACAGGCCGCGTTTGCCGTTAAACCAACGCTCAAGTTTGAGCGTCAACGGCATCAGCGCCACGGCAATGATGGCACCCCACAGCACCGGAATAATAAAGGGTTTGATGATGCCGTAGGTCCACACCACCAGAACAAACAACAAGCCGATGCGTATCGACGACTCCAACATGTTGTTAATGAATATACTGCGCTTTTGTTGTTCGTCTTGTTTATTCATCTTGATTATCCTGATTGGTTTGGCTCGCGCCGACGAGACTGGCGACCACTATCGCCATATAAAACACGCCAGCAATCGCTTCTAAATAGACAATGACCTGAGCAAAGGGCGTGACCGGACTGATGTCGCCATACCCCAGTGTGGTTAAGGTGACAAAACTGAAATACGCGGCATTGGCAAAGGTTTCTCCCCATTCTTTTTTCTCTAAGCCGGTAAAAGCCGCTGGAGAAAATTCCAATATCAACAAGTACATCAACGCCCACATCAAGCCGAGTAGCAGAAAGAGCGCAAGGGAGCCGACCACCTTGTTGTTATCAATCGAGCCGGTAAACAGAATTTGCCGCATGATGGATTTGAACGTGCCAAAGAAAAACACGAACATCAGCACCACCATCAGGACACTGGCATACGTGAATTCAAACAGATTATGGGCCAGAGCCAGCATCACCCAGACCACCACCAGTGAAATCAGAAAGCGATACCAGCCACTGTCAAACCGCAAACTCACCAGACAGACCACAAACGTCAGTAACGTCACCCATTGCGATAAGGTATCGACCCAGCCTATTCGCACTACCTGTGATAGCGAGGAGCTCAGCAGCAGCAATATCAAGGCGGTCGTCAGATAAAAGAAATTGTTCTGCGTCGTGATTTTCTTTGCCATGTTATCGCCCCTCTCCACTCTCACGTGCTTGCTCGGCCTTTTCATCCAACACCATGATGGACGCCGTCATGCCAAAGCGCAGGTTGACCCCTTCCGGTAACGGTGACAGGGTGATTTTGACCGGTATGCGCTGTGCTAGACGGATCCACTGGAACACCGGATTCACGTTCGGCAGCAAGTTATAGCCGACCGACCCGTCTTGCGGCGCGATCCCCCATCCCAGCGAGTCCACCACCGCATCGATCGGTTGGTCGGGATACGCCATTAAGGTCACTTTGGCCGTATCCCCAATAGCAATGTTGGCCAGTTGGTTTTCACGGAAATAGCCAAACACCCAGAAACTGTTCACATCCACCAAGGCCAATAACGGCTGATTGGCAACCGCCTGTGTCCCGGCACGAATATCCAAATTAGACACATAGCCATCAACGGTGGCATAGACCTTGGTGAAAGAGAGATTAAGCATGGCTGACAGGCGTTTTTGCTCGGAGATTTTGATTTGAACCAACGACTCTTCATAAGCGATTTGGCGGCGGGTCAAATCTTTGCTTGATACCGCCCCACGGTCGCGTCGTTGAATGTCCTTTAAGCGGTCGTACTCAATTTTCTTGCCGCGTGCGCTGATACGCGCCCGCTCGAGTGACGACTCGGCCTGCGCCAGCGCCACTTCAAACGTGGTGGGATCTATCTCAAACAGCAATTCGCCTTTGCGTACAAACTGATTATCCACCACCGCAACATTCACCACCGGCCCCGACACGCGCGGCGCCACTTTCACTATATTGGCCCGCACTTGTCCGTTACGTGTCCACGGGTTCTCGAAATACGCCTGATACTTTTCATAGCCCCAATACAACGCCGCCCCAATGATCACGACATTGATCAACACCACCAGCAGTTTTTTGATCGCTTTCATCGTTACCTCTTCTTTTCGCGGCGCACGCTAAAACGGGATCCACAACGCATCAATCGCCACCACATAGAGCACGGTAATGGCCAGAAAGGTGGTCGACGGATAAATGATCAACCGCGACAAACGGGTTTTATTCATCATAATCACGGTGATCCATGCGGCAATCACCGCCAGCACAATCACGGATAACAAGGGGGAGTAATACACATCGCCCCACGCCAATTCATGGGGTACACGGCTGCTTTCTGTCACCATTCGGGCTGCCCTCCTGCACCTTCTGATGGCGCTTGATACGTACCGTCTGGCTCAAACGCTGGCCCGCCGGATGTGTTCAATTCACCCGTCGACGTCTCCGCTGGCTTTCCGGGGTATTCTTGCTGACTCGGGTCAATCGGTGCGCCAAAGGGAGACGAGGCCGGTGGCACCGCATCCGGCGTTAATGCAGGCAGTACCGCATCATCAAGCAAATCGCCCCAGTCCGTACGGTTTTGCAGTTGCTCTTGCGTATCCGGACGAATAAAGGCGCGACCGGTTTGGGCTTCCCACCCGCCACCGAGAGATTTGTACAGCGCCACCACCTGATTGGCGACATTGCCTTTGACGATGGCGTAAGCATCTTCACTGCGGGTCATTTTTTCTAACGAATTGAGCAGACGTTCAAAGCTGATTTGGCCATTTTCATACTGCGTCAAAGAGATGTTATAGGCCCGCACCGAGGCATCGACGGAATTAAATGCCAACGTTTTTTGTGTTTGATTGAGTTGATAAGCTGACAACGCCGTACTGACTTCCTGCACCGCCAGCAAGACTTGTTTGTTGTAATTGGTCAGGGTTTCCTGAAAGCGTGCATCCTGAATGCGGATGTTATTTTTTACCCGCCCATACTGAAAAATGTTCCATGAAAAGGCCGGGCCCAATGATAAGTTCAAGGCGTCACTGAATGAAAAATCATTCCCCGCTTTGACCGTACTGTTGGCCCCTATCGCCCCAAACAACGAGAACGAGGGGTAGAGATCCGCTCTGGCAATGCCGATTTGAGCGTTTTGTGCTTGCGCCTGTAATTCGGCCAATTGCAGATCAGGCCGGCGTAATACGAGGCCCGCATCAATACGCGGATAGAGATCCGGCGAAGCCGGGATCAGGGAATACTCATCATAATCAGCGGACAAGCGCTGGTTACGCTGCGCTTGGTACTTATTATCAAATGCTTTTACTTTGGCGCTGATCTGCGCGTCATTCAGCAATATTTCCGTCTGTTCCGGCAATGTCCCCAACAACACTGCTAATGCATTACGCGACTGCATCATGCCAATTTTCAAACTGGGCAGTGCCGACTCGGTGTTATACAACTGGGTTTTCGCCTGCTGCACATCCAGCTCGGTCACATCACCGGTTTCATATTGGATTTGCGTGATCCGCACCACCCGACGCTGGATCTCAATATTGCGCTCTGACAGCAAGACCCGCTCTTGAAACGTCCGGTAGTTAACGTAGTTACGTACCACCTCTGCACTAATGGTGACCAAAATGTCATGGTAAGACGCAATCGATGCATACAGCGATGCCTCTGCCGATTCTATGCCACGGGCATAACGCCCCCACACATCCAACTCCCACGCCGCGTCAAAACTGATGCTGGCATTGTCGAACGTATTTTCATTTTGATAGATTTTCGCCAAGTTACCGGCGATGGCCTGACGCTGGGGATACTGAAAAGAATTGGCCACACCGACAGCAGCACGGGCTTGCAGGATTCGCAGCCCCGCCGCTTCAATGTCTAAGTTCTGCTGACTGGCGCTAAATACCAACTGATTGAGTGTCGGGTCATTAAACTGCTGCCACCAACGCACGGTTTTCAGTTGACTTTGCTGATAATCGGCCGCCGTCCACGTTGTCGGTAAGGTGGGCGCATCGACACCGCTAAAGTCCGGCCCTAACACCGTACAGCCGGACATCAGCATCAATGACAGCCACAATACCCCTGCATGTCGTTTTCGCCCCACACTTCCCCCTAAAATGACTTCATAGTTAAAGCCAACCAAGGCACTTCATCACTGGCCTGTTTGCAGCGCAGCAAGGAAGCAAAAATATTTTTCTTTAAGTTTAGGAAAATATAGAAATCCGCAATGTCTGAATGTGAATACGATTCCCACTCCAACGACGTAATATAGGTACTAAGACGGGTTTCTAATTGCTGATAATCAGCCGATAGCGCCACCTCATGGTTCACAACGTCACAACCCGTATCGGATTCATCGTTTGTCGTCAGCATTGGCGCCGGAGCCATTGACGCTGACGTTTTACGCTCCGCCTCACCAGCGATCGCCAATATCAATTGAGGAATAATGGTGTCTTTATGCTGCTGCCGAGCCCGTCGCACTAACGGGCTGTCCGCAAAGTGATCACTGACCTTCAGTAACATAGTGAGATGGTGATGAAAGCCTTCACATTCACGCACAAATGCCATCACTTTGTCGGCATCAACTTCCGGGTAATTGCCGTAATTTAGCTTGCTGCTCCACACCTTCAGTTTGGTCAGGGCCACCTTCATGGTTGCCATTCGCCATGCCGACACCTTGTGCGTCCACCACCCGCGCAATGAGGTATCGTGTGGTGTTTGATGCAACACAATGAGCGCATGGGCATGCCGGAAAAAACGCTCTCGAAACACCAAAATCAAATCCGATGGGCGCGAGGTAAACGGAAAGTAATGCGACACCACCACGATCGCCACGGTGAGATAAAACAAACTGACAATCGTCAACGTGATAGCAAAGTGATAAATCATCTGGTTATTCAGCCCGAGGGTGAACATCCCAAGTAAAAAGAAAATGGTGATGGGGCCTTTTAAAAAATAAAACCCGATAAAAGTGTACGCAAAAATAAAGCATGCCAGCTCAACCCCCAGCGTCATTTGCGGCAGCAAGAACACGTAAGCGGGCACGGAAAAAATAAAGCCGAGCGTAAACAAGATAAACAATGCGAACGGATGGACGGGCATATAGGAGAGCAGCGACACAAACAGCGTGCCAAATATCACCAGGTTGTACCCGCCAGGTGGGTTGAACAAGATCCAGAACCCGGCCGTCAGCCAATAAATCATAAACACCTTGATGGCGGTTTTGGCGTTTTCCGCATCCCACCAATTAAAGTTTGGGGCAGCTTTTAAGGGCGGCAATGCAAAGCCCACAAATCCGGTGACGGAATCAATGCTGCTGATACAACTGCGCAACTGATTTAACCGCTCACGCAATTGAGTCACCAATACGCCAGAAGTGATGGCCTCCCCGCGATACACATGCCCTTCTTCGGCTAATCGCGCTTTATCGAACGCAATTTTTTCATAGGTCACGGGCGGTGTGGCGGCTTTGGTTTCCCAGGCATCCGGCAGTTGTTCAAATAATCCGATGATTTGCTCACGCAGCGCACCATAATCCTGCAAATACTCCGAAGGATGGCCGCCAGAACGCGTATGCTCTTTCGCGGCAAACAACAAAATATCGGTAATTTGCTGGTACAAGCGCACCGCCCCGTCCCATTCTTTTTTGTAGGCGGATATCTCACTGCATTCGCCGTTTAACGTCTGATAGCGGGCATCAAAGGCTTGTTGGGCCGTAAACACCGCCTGACTCAAGGTTTCTACTTTATCGGGCTGTTGCGGGTATTGCGGCAGTGCGGTGACATGGGCGAACAACGCCTGTTGCGCTTGCGAAAGGGCCGAGGCCAAGGTGTGCAGGTTCTGTTCGACCTTGGGCGGAAACACATAAATACCGACCAGGGTATACACCACCACCCCGAAGATGGTCATGAAAGTACGATCCAGTCCGTACAGAAACGCACCCGCCGCATCCCCGCCGTTGTACATCATTAAGACCATCACGCCGGTAAGCATGAACAAGGTCGGATCGTTGAGGTACGCGGTACGGATATAAAATATCACCACAATCACCATCGACACACTGAGCATGTAGAGCATCCGATCTTGCGCGAATGCCCCCACCAGCAACAAGCCGATGATTCCGCCCGCAATGGTGCCAAGCACTCGCAACGTACCTTTGGCTAAGGATTCCCGCCGACTGCCCGTGGAGGCAATCAGCATCACGGTGGTCGCGGCGGTTGAGGGTTGATTCCAGCCCATCGCCATCGGAATGAGGTAAGCCAGCGTCAGACTTAACGCCACCCGAAAGGCAAACTTGAAGGTATCATTGAGGCAGAACGGCACCAGCCAGTATTTAGGGTGCAAGAAAGCGCCCCGCTGTGTACGGGATGCTTTCTCCGCCTCAGCAGACGCCGCTTCAGCAGAATGGGGGTTGTGTATGTTGGCTGTGTCGGCCGTCTCTTTTACCGCCTCTCCCACGCTGGCAATTTATCCTCATCGTTAACTATTGTTAGAACACTTAGTTGTTCAATGACTCAATGGATAAGCCTAGAAGTGAACCGACAAAAACGATGACTTTTTTGTGGGACATTTTTGAATAGGCAGAAAACAAACACATGACAGACACGAGTCAATGCGCACAAAAAAAGCCCAGAGCAGTACTCTGGGCTTTCTGTGTTCATGACAAGGTTGTTCTTATCAGGAGGGTCTTGTCAGGGTTTTCTTGTCTGGAAAAATCATTACTGAGCTGATTGCACCGCGTGAATCGCATTCAACATCAACTTCACTGCCGGTAACATGCGGCTCTCATCAATATCGAAATCCCCGTTATGATGGCCTGCTGTTAAGTCAGAGCCAATTAAACAGTAAAGAGCTTTACCACCTTTGGCCTGAACACGATCCACCAAGTAACCGGCATCTTCACTGGCGCCGAAATCTTTTTGTGTCAGCACTTCCGTAAAGCCGCTGTTCGGGCCAATTTGGGCGAACAAACGCACTAATTCGGCATCATTTTCCAGTTCAATCGCTTCACCTTGCGGGCAAATATTCACGGTCACACCGTGCATCATCGCCGCCGCCTGCGCGATCATTTCTACCTGCTGGAACATGTAGGAATTCAACTCGCGGTTCTCGCCCCGGGTTTCCCCCATCAACACCGCATTGGCCGGGATCACGTTACGACCATCACCTGCGTGCATTTGCCCCACATTGATACGGGTCATACCGTCACGGTGACGCGGGATCGCCAGCATTTGCGTAACGGCAGTACAGGCTGCTGCTAACGCATTCTGCCCTGCGTTAGGTTCAATACCCGCGTGAGCCGGTTTACCGGAGAAATGCAGGTCAAACTTGGAGCTGCACAAGAAATGCTGAGGATCACACACTAATGTGCCGCTGGGTACATTCATGCCAATATGCGCAGCAAAAAAGTAATCCACATCATCTAACCAACCGCTTTGCGCGATGGCTTTACCGGCGCGACAGCCCTCTTCTGCTGGCTGGAATAACAATTTAATTTTGCCGCAAAGCTGATCGCGGTTTTCTGCCAAGACTTCAGCGATACCTAAACCAATCGCGGCATGGGCATCATGGCCACAGGCATGGGCAACACCGGGCAGCAATGACGCAAACCCCAAAAAGCGCGGACGGTGCATATCGTCCTGACTTTCCATCACCTCAACGGCATCAATATCAAAACGCAGGGCAATCACAGGCCCCGGTTTGCCGGAGTCTAACGTGGCACCCACCCCTGTGACACCTTCCATTTGTGCCAGAAAATGGGTAGAAGCGCCCCAGCTCATTGCACGCTCTTGCGCCTTGGCGACCCGTTCTTCATCGCGCCCCATGATAGCATCACGGTCGATGATCTCCGGGCTGAAGTGCAAGGTGTAACCCATGATGTCCAAATGGCTGGCGATGCGGCTGGTGGTGAAAAACTCCTGCCATGCCGCTTCCGGATAACGGTGAAACTCTCGACGATGGGTCATCAATCGCTGGGTTAACAGCGACTCGTCGATTTGAAAATGCTCTAACACGTCTACTTCCTACACTCTTATTATGAGGCGCCAAGCATCAATAGCCGGTAAGCTCCATAAATCCCTGTCCTGAGTGACTACCGGTAATGCGAATTGGGCCTTCCCAATATGAAAACACAAACGGCAACCACTGTTCCTTGCGTACAACATCCACTTTTAGTTTTAGCTCATGGGATGGCACTTCAATGTACCAACTCAATGGGTAATTTTTGCCGTCGTGGGTCGTGAATGAAACCGGCGACAATCGGATTTGATCCGATAACAACTGCTCAGTGTGTCCATTGGGCCAACTGCGCGAACCAAAATAATACGGTCGCTTATTTTTTTCCCTGATCTGATACACCATTAGCGCGCTGCCATCATCTAAGCGCATGGAAAACCAATCCCACCCCAACTGCGTCGATGATAAGCCTTTACTGCTCCACTCACGATCATACCAACCGTTGCCGGTGACATAATACGTTTGCCCGTCCAGCTCCAGTCGCCCTTTCACTTTCAGAAACGGCGCGCTGTAGTAGTACGAAGCGATATCTAACGACGGGTGCTTTTGGCTATACCCGGCGTCACCTTGTAAAATCAATGACCCGCTTTGTTGCACGGCCAACTTGGCTTTTACGCCCTCATCGTCAAACGTCAACACGCCCGGAAAAGGACTGTCACCGTAAGAGCGCCAGTACCAGTTATCCATCCAGGCACGGAACGGATGCCCCATCACGCCCGCCTGACCAACGCCCCCTCGGGCAAAGCGTTCAAACGCCCAGGTTTTATCCTCACTGGTGACAACCACATGGGCCATATACCGTTGCGGACTCTGCCAGCCATTACCTTTTCGGTTCGCGGATGCATGGCGGAACAGCGTCCACTGCACGCCAAACTCTTCCCCACTTTCTGCTTCCAAATTCGAGGTGAAATACCACCACTCGTTACGGAATTCTTCATGAGGCAAGTGATCTTGCGGAAACTTGAACTCGCGGCCAAACACAACCGGCGCAAAGGTATCGGTACTGTCATCGGTCATCACTGCGACCGAGCGCGCCACATCAGGTTGTGGCTCTCCACAACCGGTTAACAACGTCAGCACGGCCAACACAGCAAATGTATTAATCATTAAAGGCTTCATAGAAAGACGCATCAGAAAGAGTCCCTCAGTGACAAAATCGCCGAACGCTTCACCAAGCGCCATACTGGCCACGCCCCTGCTGCCAATAGCACGGCCAACGCAGAGCCTAACGACACAAAGTAATCCACAGGGAAATATTCTACCGGCATGGTCCAACCAAACGAGTATTTCAATACAACATCAATCAATAGCTGCGCTAACACTAAGCCCAGCGGCAATGCCATCAATGCGGTCATCAACCCAATCAAGAACAACTGACCGCCGCCTAATAGCGCCAATTCACGGCCCGTCATCCCCATGCAGCGCAACAAGGCAAATTGACGCTGACGGGAAATTTCCCCCGCTAAAGTAGCAAAGAACAAACCACAGACCGCCACGAACAAGGTCAACTTGCCCAGTGTTGCCGTCACAATAAAGGTGCGATCAAACACCCTCATGGCTTGATGCATCAATTCGTTGTTATTGCGGACACGCTCTGGCGATAAACGGAACGTTTCACCCAGTTTTTGCATCATGGCCATGGTATCAACCCCATCGGCCAAATGAATCGCCAGGGCTACCTGCCCTTTGTGCGGCCAAATCGCCTGCCAACGTTTTTGCGACAGCACAATTTGTCCGTACGGGTTACCGTAATCGTAATAGATACCGGCGATAGTCCACTTCTTGTTCATCGGTGGCGGCAAATCAACCACATCACCCGGCTTCCAGCCTTGTTTCAGTGCCAATGACTCACTCGCCAAAATCGCACGGCCATGATGCAGTTTTTGCCAGTATTCCGGCATCGAGACTTTAATCGCCATCGCCTGCTTTTCATCGCCCGTACCGCCAATACTTACGACTTGCAGTTTGCCGCTTTGGGTGGCCAACGTTTTGCTCCACTGCCACCACACCTGCTCCACATCATCCTGCTTTTCCAGCCAGTTTGACATGCGCGGCGCCATATTGATGGATGGACGCACGTAAATATCGGCCGCCAAACGTTGATCCAGCCAGGTTTCCGTCGTCGTGCGGAAACTGCCGACCATGGTTTCCATGCCGATGTTTGACGCCAGCGCCAACATAAAGGCCATGGAAGCGACGCCTCGGTAACTCAGGCTGGCCCCCGCATCAGAGAAGAACCAACGCAGACGGGCGGATTTCACCACGCGTCCCAGCAGGTTGAATAATTGCAACAGCAAGAACGGCATCACCAAGGCCGAAGCAATTAAAATGCAGGCAATCAGCACAAAGCCTTCTTCCTGACCATGCGGTAATTGGTACACCGCCAATGCCGCGCCCAAGAACAGACACGCGAACAAGGCTTGCAATGCAAACTCACGGCCACTGAAACGTACCAGTGACATGTGCGTCGCTAATCGTGCCGGCGGGGTTTTTATCAGACGCAGCAGCGGCCAACCACAAGCCAGCAAGCTACCGATAATGGCGATCAGTAATGAGGCGACACCCCACTCCCAATGCCATTCCACCGCCAAACTGATATTGGCGCCGTACAGATCATTGAGGGTTTCCGCCACCGATGGCAGCAAACGTTCAGCCAACATCAGACCAAGTATGTTACCGCCAATCAGGCCCAGTACGATCCACGCCAGCAGCTCCATAATGAGCACGCCGGCTAACTGGAATGATGACACCCCCGCCTGACGCATTAAGCCCACCAGCGGCTGACGCTGACTGAATGATAAAGACATGGCCTGATAGAAAATGAACAAGCCCACCACAAAGGCCAACATGCCCATCGCAAACAGATTCAGGTGAAACGCATTGGTCAGCGGCTCTAAGCCGGCCACTTCCTGTTTTTCCAGCTTCAGCGCCATTGGCAGTTGACCCAGCAGACGGCGCTGCTCGTCCACACTCAAGTCACCACACAAAATGCCGGTTAAACCGGAGCCGGGTTGCAGTGAACGCAGTAATGCCAAATCTGCCAACATGCGCGGGCCGCTGATCCGCTCTTGCGGTACGACCTTCAATGGGCCGATCTGCTTACCGTTTTCGAGCGTAAGGTGCTGCCCGTCCACCAGGTTCATGTAGTTCGCCAGCTGCTCACCCACCAGCACCGGATACGGCGGCTGCATCAACGACAACATTTGCATTTGCGTTGACCCACTCACCGTCGGGTCTTGCTTGAACATGGAATAGAGCGAAATAGGATCCACGCCGACGATTTCAACATCGCGGCCATCCTGCGTGACCACACGCAACTGGTCGAGCGGCACACATTGATCGAAACCAACACGACGAAGCTGGATATAGAAACCTTGCGGTACTTTTAATGACGGCTGGACATGACGGATGCGATACGGAAAAGGATTCGAGAAGAGTTGTTCGCCATCACGGTAGCTTTCACGGGCTTGTTGATTGACCCCTAATACCCCGACTAACAGGGCAATACCCAAGGTCAAACCAAACCAGACCAGCACGATTTGTAGAGGGTGACGCTTATAATGCCCCCAAAGCGCCTTAGCTACGGGGCTTAACATGGAGCTGTCCCCCTTGCAGACGAATACACCCGCTCATGTGGTCGGCCACTTGATGGCTATGAGTCACCAGCAATAGCGTACAGTCTAATTGCTTGGTCAGGTTCACCAACAAACGGATCACCGCAGCCGCATTACGCTCGTCCAAGCTGCCTGTGGGTTCATCCGCTAACAGAATTTGCGGTTCCATGTACAAGGCACGGGCAATGGCCGCACGCTGTTGCTGACCACCGGACATTTCTTCCGGGTAGCGTCCCAACAAAGGCATGAGATCAAGGGCTGCGATAATTTGACGCCACAGTGCAGGCTTTTCAGGCAAACCTTTTAATTGGCGACAAAAACGGATGTTATCTGCCGTGGTTAGGGTAGGCAGTAAATTGAATTGCTGGAACACCAAACCGATATTGTTACGACGAAAAGCAGTACGCTCACGCTCTGAAATCGCATGGATAGGCGTATCACCTAGCCACACCTCACCGGAATCTGCCACATCCAACCCCGCAATCAGGTTTAGCAGTGTACTCTTGCCCGAGCCACTCTCTCCCATTAGCGCAAGTTGATCGCCTTGTTTGAGGTCTAATTCCGCACCTTGCAGCACTGAATGGTATTCGTCGCCATCCAAGTAGCCTTTGCAAAGGTCGACCAGTCGTAACATTATTGTCCCCAGCAGTAGGAAAGTTGAGTGCTGTGGAATGTACAGGAAAGCGTGATCGCTATAAAGCACTTTAGCGCCCTTCAGCAGAAAAAACGCCTCAGCACTACAAAACCATTACAATCCCTTACATCACACTCACAACATGATGAAAATCAATACGTTTAGTGGTTACGGATAAACGTGCTTGCTGATTTTCTCATCCGCGCATTCTGTATCACTTTTCTTGTGTATCAATGACGCTGACTTCTACGCTCCCTTTTATTACGCCCATCCCCTTCATAAAGTTTATGTCAACTCACTGAAATGATGATCCCTTGTGGCTAAATATCCGCTAAAGTGTTTTATATAACATTGTGATTTAACAAGATGTTGTAGCGCATACAGGGAGTGATGTGATGACAAAAACGGTCTTGGTAGTAGGGGCTTCCGGGTATGTGGGCTCGCACTTGGTGCCAGAGTTAGCACAGGCGGGTTACACGGTGAAAGCCACTGGCCGTAACCTGCGATTACTGGAAAAACGCGGCTGGGAAGCCACCGGTAATGTCAGCCTGCACTATCTGGATTTGAATGAGCCGGACGATCTCGATGCGCTGCTCACCGATGTGGATGAGGTGTTTTTCCTTGTACACGGCATGAACCACGGCCATGATTTCATTGATATTGAACTCGATGCCGCGCGCCATTTTTCCCGCGCATTGCAGCAAAGTGCCGTTAAACACGTCATTTACCTTGGAGCGCTGCAGCCAGCAGAAGGCCATTCCAAGCACCTTGCCGCCCGTAAAGCCACCGGCGATATATTACGGGAAAGCGGTGTCCCCATTACCGAGCTACGTGCCGGTATCATTGTCGGCCCCGGATCTGCCGCCTTTGAGGTCATGCGGGATTTTGTTTACCACCTGCCCGTTCTGCTGACACCCAAATGGGTCACCTCGCGCAACTCGCCCATTGCGCTGCGTAACGTCCTGCATTACCTGCTGCAATTGCTCATTTTGCCTGCGACAGAAAACCGCATCATGGACATTGCCGGGCCAGAGAATCTCACTTATCAAGAGCAACTGCGCAAACTCGGCAAGCTGATTGGCAAGAAGGTCCGGATTATTCCCGTGCCTTTCTTCACCCCGGGCTTTGCCGCCATTTGGCTGCGATTTATTACCTCTGTGCCCACCAATATTGCCAGTGCACTGATTGGCGGCTTGCGCTTTGACCTACCTGCCGATGGCCGTGAATTACAAGCCCTGATCCCCCAGTCCCTGATGTCATACGACGAGGCGATTAAAGAGTGCCTGAGCCACGAGTCCGAAGTGGTAAGAAGTGAAATATGGGGCTTTGATCCCGATGCCCTCGCCCGATGGCAACGGGGGTATGGGTATTACCCTAAACAAGCCGGATATACCCTCAAAACCGATGCCACCTGCGAGCAACTGTGGCGTCAGGTGCAATTGGTCGGCGGCAAAGAAGGGTATTTCTTCGCAAACTTCCTGTGGCGGATACGCGAATGGATGGATGCCGCCATTGGGGGCGATGCCCTACACCGGTACCGTCGTGATCCTGATACGCTTGAATTAGGCGATAAAGTCGACTCATGGAAAGTCATCAACCTTGAACCGAATCATTTTCTTTCTTTGCTCTTTGGCATGAAAGCCCCCGGCCTTGGCCGATTGGAATTCACCATTGAAGATAAAGGCGACCATCGTGAAATTGATATTCGCGCATGGTGGCATCCGGCTGGTTTTTCCGGCTTGCTGTATTGGTTTGCCATGATGCCCGCCCACCTGTTTATTTTCCGAGGCATGACCCATGCGTTAGTGAAGCGCTGTAAAGCCAAAGCACAAGAAGGAAAGACAGAGACGGTTTAGTTAAAGGGGCACTGAAGGGACGAGGAAAAGCAAAAAGCAGGGGTGAGTCTGAAGGGACGAGAATCGAGCAAGAGCTGAAAAGCAGTGGTCCTGCAGGCAGAATAACCATTTGATAGGCAATATGGCGAATTAGACAACAAAGACTTAGATTGATGCTGGTGATTTACGCTATCATGACCGCTCTCTCATTTTGATCGACATTCTTTTATGCCTGCATTCTCTTTTTCACGGATCCCGGTCGGGGTTCGTTTTATGATCCTTTCGGCGTTTGGCTTCGCCGTTATGTCGGCTTGCGTTAAATACGTCAGTAATTACGGCATCCCTGTGTTTGAAATTGTCGCCGCCCGTGCGCTGGTATCGCTGATCATCAGCTATGCCGATGTGAAACGCAAAGGCATCTCGGTATGGGGTAACAATAAGCCCCTGCTATTCTTACGTGGCGCAGTGGGCACCATGTCACTCATGTGCGTGTATTACGCCGTCACCACCCTGCCATTGGCAGAAGCCACCATTTTGCAGTACGTGCATCCGGTATTCACCGCTCTATTGGGCGTATTATTCCTGAAAGAAACCGTGCAGAAATCGACCCTTATTTGTATCGCGTTCTGTCTCGCGGGCTTGTTTGTGATGGTACAGCCCAACATGCACAGCTCCATCAACAATGAACTACCGCTATTCAGTGTAATGATTGCTTTGTGTGGTGCCTTCGGCAGCTCTATCGCTTACGTGATTGTGCGCAAACTGAGCCAAACCGAAGACAGCTCGGTGATCATTTTTTACTTCCCATTGGTTGCCCTGCCCGTCTCATCCCTGCTAATTTGGGATAACTTTGTATGGCCAAGCCTATTCCTGACGCTCATGCTTATCATGGTGGGGATCTTTACCCAAATTGGCCAATACGGCCTGACCAAAGCCATGCAGACCCAAGCGGCCGGTAAAGCCTCTGCCTATTCTTACGTGCAAATCGTTTTCTCTGCCCTACTTGGTGTGTGGGTGTTCAATGAAATCCCATCGATTTGGACTTACATGGGCGGCAGTTTGATTATCACGGGTGCATTGATCAATGTGCTGGGCGTGAAGATATTGGCACCGTTTAAAAAAACATCAAAAACAAACACTTAAATATAACCAATTCAGTATTCACCTGAAAGTAACTTGTTTTTCTAGAACCTTATTAACGTTTAAAAAGGACGATTAATAAGTAGACATAGCTAGTTGACAACGCTATATTGGACTAAGGAACAATATTGACTTTGTTCTTTCGTCGTGTATTATTTGCGACCTAATTTTCATGGAGGTGAGTGGTGTCAAACCAAACAAAGCGTATTGGCTTATCAGAAAAGCAACGCAAAGATGCCATCAATCGTTCCCTTTCGGGGTTACAGATTGGTTCACGCTCCCTGACTCGCTCAGGTAAAAAGCGATCTGCTGTAATAGAACGATTCAGCATAGCATTTACTAATGCAGCCAAAGCCGAGTAAACACAATAGAAAAATTCAAGTATAATAGCGCCTGATCATAAGATCAGGCGCTTTTTTATTAGGGGATTTTTCGTGACAAAACGTTGGGTTTTTCAAGAATTAGTCAAAAATCAGGAAAACGGCAATCTCGATGTAATTGGATACGTTGCTTATGCTTTGTATAAAGCTAAAAAAGATGCCCTAGCGACATCCTTGCGTAAACAAAACAAAGGGGAAGAAGAAATTGAACGCCGTCTTCGAGAATTCCATGAAAATACGGTTATAAATACCCAAGAATGTGCTGAATTACGAACACGTGCAGAGCAAGTCATTGGCGAATCAATCCAAATTGCAATTGACGACATAGAAAAAATCCTAAAACAGCAACTTGAAGATGCCAAATCTGAATTGATTTCAGAATTTGATAAGAAGAAAAAAGACCTTGATAAAGATCGCGAAAAATTTGAAAAAGAAAAAAGAACGCTAAGTACTAAAATTCGTAAAGAAGAAACTAATAAACTCAGTTTAGCCGCAAAAAGTATAGCTCAGCCAAATCGACTCCATCGAAGTGCCATATGGCTCTGGAATGGATTTTCAGGCCTCATCGCGACAATTTTGACGGGTATATTGATTTATGGAGTTCTTGTTTATTTTGGCAACAATGAAACAAAACAGTCAGTACTCATTAATGCATTACAGTGGCTTGTAAACTCTCTTACAAACAATCCATTACCTAGTGCTTAACTATTATCAATAAAATCTGCTACCAGCGTAGCAGATTTATTTTTCCCGCAAATAGTTTAAAAATTATAACGCACACCCACGGTAACGCCTTGGACAGACACTTTCACGTCATCAAAGTCAGCGGCGCGGTAGCGGTAGCCAATGCCCACATCCACGTGGTTAAACATGTAACCCACTTCTACACCCGCTTGGTAGGTGAATTTCGAATCTGAACCAGATTGGCTAAACACTTTAGCTTCGCCGTTCATTGTACCGGCACCAAAAATGAAGGCACTGTAAAGGTTGTTGTTTGGTGCGGTGAATTTTGGACGGAAGTTAACGTAGTACGCATCGCCATCGACACTTACGCCTTTCACAAATTCAGCTTGGCCAAAGTTTTGGTATTCCAGCTCTACGCCCAAATCTACGTTTGGCGTCATCGTGAAACTGTAACCGCCGTAGACGTTGAAGCCCAGATCGTTACTCTCATCAATGGACGCCGACTCTTTTAACTGGGTTTGGTTACCCAGCGCTAAATCAGCACCAGCATAAAAGTTGTCGCCAGCGAAGGCACAGTTGCTAAAAAGAAGGGAGATGAGAAGAAGCTTTTTCATTTTTGAAACCATATGTACTGCAAAAGCGCACATACTAAGACTTTTATGCTCATAAATTTGTGATCGAGATCTCCCTTTACTGTATGCAATACTCAACCCTCTCTTTGAAATCAGTGAAATAACATAACAAATGCACTATCCGTTCTAACTCTTTCACTTAGCGACCTTATAGGTTCACTGTTGTACCGCCGCCAAAAGCCAGACACAAAAAAGCGGGCTTCTCAGCCCGCTTCTTACATCGATTGCTTATCCACTCCGCTTACGCAGCAGGGATTTCCGGCAAGTGTGTACCCCCGTTATGTGGATACACAATATATTCACCGTGGTATTTCACGATAGATTTGTAGTCAGTCACTTTGTACAACAACATGCCCTGCTTATATGCTTCGGCCAGAATCTGCTTCACATCGCCACGTACAAACAATGACAGCGGTTTCACCAGCTCACCGTCTTCGGAAAAGGCCAGCTTGGCTTTCGCCGCACACACCACCAGCGAGGCTTGACCATCAGTATGGTGTGTCACTTTACGGTTTACTTCGTATTCCGTTGCCACGACCCAATCCGCCTGCTCTAACACATCGTACAATGCCACAAACTGCGCCTGTGTGACGGGGTTAGCTACCTCACCGTCACGAGGGATGCCCGCATACACACGTTGGATATCGAGGAACTGCTGCTTCATCTGAGCATGTTTACCCATACTACGCGCTTGTTTCTGCCAGCTCACCAAGGTGTCTGCCACACAGTGATCATAACGTTGTTGTTTGATCATTTTTGTCACCCAGGCATTGAGGAAATGGGTTTCACTCACTGGGTTTTTCGGTGTTTTGCCCGCTTGTTGTGACTCGGCCAATTCATTCAGACCGTCAGTCACTAACTTATAAATTTCTTGATAAAACGAAGCCATGTGTATCCTTAAGCATTACGCGACAACAACCAGTAGAATCCTGCTGACAACGTGGCACAGGTTGCCATGGTCAGGGCCATTGGCCATACGGTGGCATCCGGCATCATCGCCACCATCCCACCAATCACTGTACCGGTACCAAATCGCATGGTGCCCGCCAGTGATGACGCCGTGCCTGCCATGTGGGGATATTTACCCAGCAAGCAAGCCATAGTATTACTACCGATAATCGAAATCGTACCAACAAACAGCATGACAGGGATAACTACCCCCCACAAGCCTAAGTTAAACACTTGACCACAAACCAAGCCAACACCGGCGATAAACTGCACGGTCAGGCCGAATCTTAGCATCCAGTGTGAACCCATCTTTTTAACCAAACGGCCATTGATACTGGTCATCAAAATTAAGCAGACCACGTTCAGGCCAAACAGCAAACCGAAGTCTTCTGTGCTGACATGGTACAAATCAATATACACAAATGCGCCGACGGTCAGGAACGTGAACATACCCGCGAACGAAAAACCGCTACAGAAGATCAATCCCACCGCTTGCTTGCTGGTCAGCATTTTCACGTAATTGCGCAGGGTGGAACCTAAATGGAACGGCAAACGGCGTTCAACCGGTAAGGTCTCCGGGATTTTCATGGCCACAGCCACAATGATGATCATGGCAAAAACAGCCAGTACCCAGAAAATAGAGCGCCAACCGAACCAAATTGCCAAATAACCACCTAGCATCGGGGCGATTAGCGGGGCAACCGTCATTACCAGTGTGATAAACGACATCATGCGGGCAAACTCTTCCCGCTCGAACATGTCTCGCACCAAAGCCTGAATGATCACGGCCGCCGCTGCGCCTGCAAAGCCTTGGGCCGCACGTACCCACGTCAGCTCAACAATGCCCTGTGACATCGCACTGAACATCGCCGCGACAGCGAAGAGGAAGATCCCGACCAGCAAAATCGGTTTACGGCCATAGCTGTCTGCTAATGGGCCATGTAACAGCTGACCAATGGCAAAACCGGCAGTATAGGCGGTTAACGTGGTCTGCACTAAGCTAGGAGAAACAGCAAGATCGCGGGCAATGGTGGGCATCGCCGGCAGATACATATCGATAGCTAGCGGTGTTAAGGCACCAATAGCACCGAGGATCAGAATGAATGGCAAGCTCAGCGAAGGGCTGTCTTTTGTCGTCATAAATGCTCAGTCAGTGAGTAAAGTATCAAATTAGCCGTATTGTAATCGTTTTCAGCTGAATAGACTCTTTCTTAACAAGAAATACTCTATGTTTTGGTTTGAATGGACTATTTTAGACGTAAAAAAGGAGGGTCTCCCCTCCTTTTTGCTTTATCGTGGCGAAATCTTACATTTTCTGCCTGTGCTTGATCATCAAGCCTTAAGGCATGAATGCCGCGATTTCTTCTGCGGTTAGCTGACGGTATTCACCCGGCTCCAGCTCTTCGTCCAGCTCTACGCTGCCGATTTTCTCACGGTGCAAGGCCACAACCTTGTTACCCACCGCTGCGAACATACGTTTCACCTGATGGTATTTACCTTCAGAAATGGTGATCAATGCTTCGCGCTCGCCCAGAATTTCCAGTTTCGCCGGACGCGTTAGCTCTTTCTCACCGCGTAGCTGTACGCCTTCGGCAAAGTGAGCAATGGTCTCTTCCGGTAGTGGATCGGCCAGTTCAACGTAATACACTTTTTCACACACGTGACGTGGTGAAGTAATGCGGTGTGACCACTGACCATCGTCGGTCAACAGCACAAGACCGGTGGTGTCGCCATCCAAGCGGCCGGCAACGTGCATTTTCTCAGGGCTCACGATGTCCAGTAACACAAACACGGTCGGGTTATGATCATCCACATGTGAACACACAAAACCTTGCGGCTTATTTAGCATGTAGTAACGCGGGCCTTCAAAGCGCAATGGACGGCCATCGAACTCAACATCACAATCGTCTGTGATTTTCAGCGCAATGCTTTTGGTGATTTCGCCGTTAACTTCAATACGTTTGTCTTTTAGCACTTTCGCCGCTTCACGACGGGTAATGCCCAGTGTGGTACACAGGAATTTATCAAGCCTCATTACTGGCTCCAGATGGTACAAAAACGCCTATAATACCAACTTATCCGGCGAGTTCACATTCCCATTGTGGGTTTTGAACTAAAATTGAAGCACGTCGATAAGACAGGCGAGCTATGCGCATTGATGCAACTACCCGCCACATGATTGACCCGAAAGTTCCATGCAATTTTTCAGAATTTAACTAACCTCAAACTCTCGAACATTTTTTACTGTTTGCCGCCCTAAACAATGGACGGAATGCATGGTGATTTCGTATAAAAAGACAATCTTCCTTGCCTCTCGGTAAGGATGCTAACTGCAAAGGTCTCATTATGAATATCTCACTTGTTGCGCCAAGTCTCTCCTCAACGGATTTATTACTCAAGCTGGTCGAAGAACTGTTTGAGTATGAAGTACTTCCTCAGAAAAAAGAGCAGACACAACAGGCGATCCATCAATTACTCAGCAATCCTGAACTGGGCCAGGCCTGGTTGATCGAAGTCGAAGATGGTGGCGAAAAATCTATCGCTGGCCATATCATCATTAGCTACAGCTTCAGCTTGGAGCACGGTGGCCGCATTGGTCTGATCGATCAGTTCTACTTGAAGCCAGAGTGGCGTCAGCAAGGGATCGGTACCGACTTACTCCCACAAATTGAAAAACACCTCACCACCGCTGGCGGCCATGCGCTGTCTCTGGAAGTGAACATCGGTAACAAAGGCGCGCGTAATTTCTATGAAAAGCACGACTTTGTGCCTCGCCGTCAGTTCTGCATGATGACGAAAGTGTTGGCTCCGGAAGAGATGCCCTTAAACATCGCTTCTTGATAAACACGGGCGACACGTCGCACACGGTTTACACACCGTTCTACTGAATCTCCATCGCACCGCTTTCAATTTCGATTGATTGCGGTGCGACTTTTCTTATCCGCTTCTCCTCGCATCTCTTGCACGCAACCAGTACACTAGCCGCTGTTTTTCTTAGCACTGCGTCTGTACCGATTTATGTATACTCTTCGTCCCTATCAACAAGATAGCGTGAATGCCACACTCCACTATTTTCGTAAAAACAGTTCACCGGCCGTTCTGGCACTACCGACCGGTGCCGGTAAAAGTCTGGTTGTGGCTGAACTGGCGCGTATTGCCCGTGGCCGTGTGCTGGTACTGACGCACGTGAAAGAACTGGTTGAACAGAACCACAGCAAATATGAAAGCTATGGTCTGAAAGCCTCCATTTTCTCTGCCGGCTTAGGCCGCAAAGAAACGGATAAGCAGGTGGTGTTTGCCTCGGTGCAGTCGATGGCCAATAGCTTGGATCAGTTCACCAATGAATTCTCTTTACTGGTCATTGATGAATGCCACCGCGTACCCGACGATGAAAACAGTGCCTACCGCCGTGTGATCAGCCATTTGCAGACCATTAACCCGGGGATCAAAATCCTTGGTTTAACCGCAACGCCGTACCGCTTAGGTATGGGCTGGATTTACAAATACCACACCCGTGGACAGGTACGCACCGAGCAAGATCGCTTCTTCCGAGACTGCATTTTTGAGTTGCCAATCCGCTATCTGCTGGATGAAGGCTTCCTGACCGAGCCGAAAATGATGGACATGGCAGTACTGGGCTATGACTTCTCCAGCCTGAAACCCTCCGCCAATGGTCGCTATAAAGAAGCGGATCTCGATAGCGTGATTGAGCAATCCCAACGCGCCACCCCGATGATCATCGATCAGGTGATTGAGTACGCTAACGATCGACGCGGTGTGATGATCTTTGCCTCCACCGTGAACCATGCCAAAGAAATCATGGGTTATCTGGCCAATGAAAACGCGGCATTGGTGGTCGGTGATACGCCTCTGGATGAACGTGACCGCATCATTGAGGCGTTCAAACGTCAGGAAATCAAATATCTGGTCAACGTGTCGGTGCTGACAACCGGCTTTGATGCCCCGCATGTGGATCTGATTGCCATTTTACGCCCGACGGAATCGATCAGCTTGTACCAGCAAATTGTGGGCCGTGGCCTGCGCTTGTTTGAAGGCAAGAAAGATTGTTTGGTCTTGGAGTACGCAGGTAACTGTTATGACTTGTACCAGCCAGAAGTAGGCGACCCGAAGCCCAACAGCGACAGTGAAGTGATCATGGTGCCCTGCCCGGCTTGTGGCTTTAAGAACAGCTTCTGGGGCAAACTCGATCCTGCTGGCTTTTTGATTGAACACTATGGCCGCCGCTGTCAGGGTTACTTTGAAGATGACGAAACCGGCGAGCGTGAAGAATGTGGCTACCGCTTCCGCGCTAAATACTGCGAGGAATGCGGGGCAGATAATGATATCGCCGCCCGCCGTTGCCATCAGTGTGATGCGGTAATGGTGGATCCGGATAAAAAGCTGCGTGATGCATTAAAGCTGAAAGACGCGATGATCATGAACTGTACCGATTTTCGTTTAGAGCCGGGCAAAAACAAATTCGGTAAGCCGCAACTGAAAGTCACCTATATCAGTGATGAAGAGGCGGAGATCAGCGAAGTGTGGCCGCTATCGACCAAAACACAAAAAGCGGAGTTTCTGAAAAAGTTCATCAACCCGCACTTGGTGGATCGCCACCGTCCCTTTACGGACACCGCGCCAAGTAAAGTGGCGAATAATGAACACCGCTTGCGTCCGCCTGAAATCATTATCGCCCGTAAAAGTGGCCGATTCTGGGCGATCCGTGACAAGCTGTTTGATCTGGACCAATACCAGAAAAGCGACGCTTAATACCGAGCGGAAAATCAGACCGCTCATACTGAAAGCACAGGGCAAACAGATAACACAGATAGCAAAAAGCCAGTCATTCCCCCTCAGTAAACAAGAGGAACAGAGACTGGCTTTTCTGTATTCGATCAGCGGCCTGCTCTGCAGAGCAAATCTATTACTTACCTGCTTATTGCGCAAACGTACGGCTCGAGCCCTTATTGTTGAGATACTGCAAGGCAGCCTGACAATTTTGTCGGCGCTCTCGATCAACTTGCATCATTTCAGCCGCATCCATACTGCCGGCTTCGTAATTCAGTACGCTGTCTAACTCGGCTTGATAACGATTCAACTCACGGACAATACTTTTCTTATCGTATTCGTCCATCAGTGCACGAATGGTATTAAGCGTTAGGTCTGTCGATGAAGTGTCATGGCTGTCAAACATCGGCGTTGTTACCGCAATACTGTGTCGCACTTTTTCTTTCAGCGTCACAAAAGACGCATTCTCTGTCATAATTTCCATAATAATGCACCTATACGAATGTGAAGAATATAGGTTGAAATTACGTTAAAAATTTGATCCGGTACACTTTTTTCATCTTGACAGCATAGAAAGTGAGAGATTGTCCGCATTTTCTTATCCGTTACACGATTTCTGTGCTACGCAGTTTGGCCTCACCTCTCCTTTTTTGTCTCAACACTTCATGTCAACACACCATGAAAGACGCCGTTTGAGGGCGAGACTGTGAGTAATTTTAGCTATCTGGTGATTTATTAAGTGATTAAGCGAATTTAATCCGGTAAAGACTTGCCGCTAGTCAGGATCATTGGTAATATCCGCGCTCGATTTATGGCATCGGGTAAGGTCGCATTACCCGGTGTGTCATGGATCTTATTACTAACTTAAGAGTATTTAAGATGAAATTTGAAGCAGTACTACGTACTGACCTAGGTAAAGGTGCGAGCCGCCGCCTACGTCACGCAAACAAGTTCCCAGCAATCATCTACGGCGGCGAAGCTGCTCCGATCGCAATCGAACTAAACCACGATGACGTGATCAACCAGATGGACAAAGCTGCGTTCTACGAAGGTATCACTCTAGTGATCGACGGTCAGGAAATCCAGGTTAAGCCTCAGGACATCCAGCGTCACGCATTCAAGCCAAAAGTTGAGCACATGGACTTCAAACGCATCTAATTGCGGGTTCATACTCTTCTAAAAAAGCGCCCTTGTGGCGCTTTTTTTATACCTCTCGTTTGTGGTCTCATCCACATACGTTTTCTTCACTGAGCCTAAAACAGCGACTGCTGCGGATCATCCCCTTCTCCGTTTCGGTTATCTCCTTGCTCTGCCGCACGTTTTGCCCGCATTACCCGTAAATACCGCTGCTTACACAAACGGATCACATTGCGTTTTTGTTCATTCGTTAGTTGCTGCCAATGAAAGCGTTCCTCACGACTCCGAAAACAGCCTTTGCAATAACCGCGATTATTCGCTTGGCATATGCCCACACAGGGACTAGGGATCGGAAAAAAATCTAACTGCTCCACACCACTCCCCCCCTTTTGCATCCAACGGATAACTGCCTGATACAGCAAGTATAGCGGTATTTTCTGGTGTTAATTTTGCCGTGATATGAGCGCAAAATTGTTAATGCAATTTATCCATGTTAATAAACATGACAGTAACTGACTTGCCAATTAAACGATTTTTTTGCTAGTCTGTGATTGTTATCAGGATAAATAACGCAATATTTTGAATGCAGTCACTATTGTCTGCTATCTCAACTTGGAGGGAACCATGGATTTCTTTGTACCATCGGCAACAAGTCCACAGCAAGCTGAAGCCATTTTCAGCTCTATCGCGACGCACATTTCCGCCCCAGAACAAGCAAAGCGTGTCTATAAACTATCATGGCAACATGAGGGTGAAGTTTGCACCTGCGAAATTGGCCAGCCTCTGCCTGATGTTTTCCGTGTCGATGAGACCGTACTCGCCATTTTTGATTGTGGGGATGAGTACCAAATTTGTACCCCGAACCGTGGGGCCATCAAGTTTGAACCGGTCCATGCATCCAAGTCTACCGTGACGGATGTGCAATTCTTCAATTGATCATTGCCGATCAATCAAGATCAAAAAAACCCGCATGATGCGGGTTTTTCTTTTTATGACTCAACAATGATCACTAGCACGATTAATACGTGGATCATTTCTGTTTTCTATGGCGTTATACCGTCACGCCTGCTTCTGCAAAGCTGGCCATGTTGTTATAAAACTCAGCCGCCGCACGCACTAATGGCACCGCCAAGACCGCCCCCGTCCCTTCACCCAGACGCAGTGACAAATCCAGCAGTGGCGAAGCATCAAGTAAAGACAATGCCAGACGGTGACCTGACTCGTGAGATTGATGCGCAAAAATCAGGTAATCACGACATCCCAGATTAATGCGGGTCGCTAACAAAGCCGCCACTGTCACGATAAAGCCATCCACCAGCACCGGTGTTTGTTTCTCGGCGGCGCCCAAGAATGCCCCGACCATCTGTACAATTTCAAAGCCCCCCACTTCTGCCAAGGCGTTAAGAGGATCATGAGAGCCACAACGGGCCACACCTTTTTCGACGAGTGCCGTTTTCAGTGCCAATTGCTCTGATGAAATACCGGTACCCAAACCCACACACGCTGCAGCCGGTTCACCGGAAACCGCCGCTAACAAGGCAGCCGCACTACTGGTATTCCCGATCCCCATTTCACCGAACATCACCAAATTACTGCCATCATCAATCACACGCTGCACACATGCTTTACCCAACGCAATACCTTCTGTCACTTGCGCTTGCGTCATGGCTGGCTGCTGTGCGAAGTTGGCTGTGCGCTCGCCTAAACGCTGTGACACCAATTCTGAAGAAGTGCTTTCAACGGGATACAAAATACCGCAATCAATCACCTGCAACGCCACATCATTTACACGGCAAAAACTGTTAATGGCCGCGCCACCCATCAAAAAGTTCAGCACCATCTGCTGAGTCACAGCGCTAGGCGCAATGCTGACGCCTTCATCGGCAATGCCGTGATCACCGGCAAAAATGAGCAAGCTTGGCTGAGACAGCGTAATAGCCTCCACCGCCTGAGCTTTGCCCTGGCTCTGGATCATCGCGAGCTGAAAGGCGATATCTTCCAATTGACCAAGCGCGCCTACCGGCTTGGTTTTTTGATCAATGCGTTGTTGAATCGCATCGGCGTACTGGGTATTTAATGGGGTATTCGACATACTGATTCCTTGGCTGATTTGCTTATTATGTTGTTATATATCGTCCGACCGAGTTTAGAACAAGCCGAGTTGAGGCGCCGTCATGGCATCAAACGACAAACCAATAAACGGCAGGATCCCATCGGCGACTGGCCGCAGTTGTTTGTCCACGTAGTGATCGTAATCAATCGGGCTCTGCTGTGCTTCAATCGGCTCGGGGCCATTAACGGTGATCACGTATTCAATCCATCCGCCGTTCTGGTACTGCAACGGACGGCCCATGCGTGCATTTTGTTCATCCGCCATGCGCGCAGCTCGCACATGCGGTGGCACATTCTTCTGGTATTCAGATAAGTGACGGCGTAACCGCTTACGATACACCAGTTCACTGTCGTACTCGCCCGCACGGGTAGCTTGCGCGTAATCACGCACGTATTCGTCCACATCCAAATCGTGAAACACACGGTGATACAAGGCTTGCTGGAACGTTTGAGCCAACGGGGTCCAATCGGTACGGACGGTTTCCAAGCCTTTGTAGACCATCTTTTCTTGCTCCCCTTGTCGAATCAAGCCCGCATAACGTTTCTTGCTACCCGTCTCTTGCCCGCGAATCGTCGGCATCAGGAATTTGCAGTAATGGGTCTCATATTCCAGCTCTAAAGCGGATTCTACGCTGTACGTCTCACGCAAATGATCGGCCCACCACTGGTTAATGTACGCCACCAGCTGCTGACCAATGGCATCTGCGTCCTCTGATGTCTTTTCGCTATTTAATGACACAAAGGTGGAGTCCGTATCGCCATAAATCACTTCATAGCCTTTGCGCTCAATCAGCTCACGGGTGGTCTTCATGATCTCATGACCCCGCATGGTGATCGATGACGCCAAGCGATGATCAAAGAAGCGACAACCAGAGGATCCTAGTACGCCATAAAACGAGTTCATGATGATCTTAATGGCTTGTGAGAACGCTTTCTCGCCATCACGTTTAGCTTGATCACGCGCCGCCCATAAGTCTTCGATCATTTTAGGCAAGAAATGGCGCTGACGGTGGAAACGCCCGCCACGGAAACCGGCAATGGCTTGCTCGTCACCCTTCCCTTCTTCCAGTAATAGGCCTTCTACCAAACCCAGCGGATCAATCCGGAAAGTACGAATAATGGAGGGATACAGGGATTTGAAATCGAGCACCAATACCGATTGATAGAGACCAGGCTTAGAGTCCATCACGTAACCGCCAGGGCTGGCAATCCAGTTATCACTGTCTAAACTCGGTGCCACGTAGCCGGCACGGTGCAACTGCGGCAGATACAGATTCGTGAACGCAGCGACAGAGCCCCCGATACGATCCAATTCCACACCGGTCAAACAACAACGCTCAATAGCGAAATCCAGCAAGTGGGTATGGGCAAAAATGCGCGTCACGAGTTTGCAGTCTTGCAGGTTGTAGGTCGCCAGTGCCACTTTGTCTTCGCGGAACATCTGGTTAATTTCCGCCATACGATCATGGACATTGTGGACCAACTTCCCTTCGCCCAATAATTCCTGTGCCACCGACTCCAATGACCACGAGCGAAAGTTATACGTCGCGGTTTTTAAGGTATCAATACCGTCCATGACCACGCGTCCCGGCACGGTAATAAAACCTTGGTTGGCATTTTGAGAGGACTGACGCCAATGTGGCGGTTGCTTACCACGCCCTAAACGTAAGGTAATGGCATTCCATTCCGCCCGTTTAAGCAACAGACGGAAGTCGAAATCAATCACGTTCCAGCCAATGACGATATCCGGATCAAAGGCGATGAACCATTCTTCCAACGCCAGTAACAGCGCTTTCTCTGACTCCACCCATCGGATCCAATCAAGGGCGGCTTGCTCCGGTGTCGGCTCTCCCACCATGATCACCCGGCTATCACGCTCACTGTGCAGACCAATGGAATACAGAATGCCTTTTTCAGAACACTCGATATCCAATGACACCATAGAGAGTGTCGGCTTGTAGTCCGCCGCTTTGGCTTTCACACCACTGTAATCATCGTAACCGGCACGGGACTGATGCTGGCCGGTAAAGGCAATGCCGCCTTTAATGAAGCGCTCCATTAAATAGCGATCGGTCAGGCGAATATCCGCTTCAAACACCTCAATACCCAGAGGTGTCAACAGCGTAGATACCTGCAAGCTGTCCCGAATAGAGGTGCAATAACAAGCAGACATCGGATCATGCTGAAAGTTTTTCAGTGGCAGAGGTTTCCAGGTCACCACTAACCCGGCCTGATGTAAGGCTTGCTGTGCGGCCTGTTGATCCTGCTGGCGAATAAAGCACACCGGCTTCTCATCTTGCACCACCAAGCGTGCCGGCCCTTGCGGTGTGCTGACCCACAATACGATTTCCGTACGACCACGGACATCACGAGATTGTCTCGTTAACACGAAACCTTGAGCTTGAGTTTGCGCTTGCGTTAGCAACTTGACCTCTCAGTAACCGGTGGCGTTAGCCAATCTTACGGTCAATTTTATCAAATTCGGTCACTATCCAACGGCCGAAGTCATTAATCATGAATAATACGGCTTTCTTTGGCACTTGTTGTCCTGATACCAATAAGAATAACCGTTCAATTTGCAGCGCTTTGTCTGGGTAATATTGCAAGAAACGCTCTGCTGCCTCTTCCCTGTCCCAAACCATGTGCCGATCACGATGGAACACCAAGGCATGGGCACTCCAAATCATTTTCTTCGCAATCTCTCGGCAGTAGGTCAAATAATGCGGCAACACCTGTGTTTTCATGATGCGCTGACGATAGGTTTCTAGCTGCGTAGCAATATCACCATTAAAGGCACGGGCGATATCCCAACTGGCTTCAAAGCGGCCAAAGCGAGAAGACAAATCATCCCCATACACACAGCAACACCCGTGTTTGAACCAGACCCCCCAGTAGAAAATGCCTTCCAGAGAGGTCGCCGTCTGTTTGGTTACCCATTGCACATCTACATGCGGGAAAAAGCGTTGCTGCTGTTCGGCACGTCGCGCAATCGCTTGCAGCATTGATGTTTCAGACGGGGTTAAATCACGGCTGGCCACCAGCGTAATATTCAGATCAGACTGGCCTGCGACAGCACAACCCCGCGCCACACTGCCGGCGATATACAGGCTGTGGACGGCCGAACCCAATCCGACGATAAATTGATGCAGGATCCCCCGTACGATGGCCGCCGTTTGCGGTTGTTGGGAAGATTGATTGATGAGCACTGGTAAAGCCGATGTCACATTGTTGCCTTGTTATTGTTTGAATCAGGGTGATTATACCCAACCGTTGCCGGAGCACTATCGAAACTGTGCTAAAGAACTAGAGCTAAAGCCAAAGACCAAAAACCAAGAACACAAAACAAGAACCAAGAACCAAGAACCGGACGGTATCTGACGATCATCCATTACCTATCTCGTATCTCGGACGACAGCTCAACCACTTCTACGTCAAATAGTCTTGAAGGCAAATGCCATTCCTGCGTCTATTTTCCTTAATTTGATTTTGCGAAGAATGCGCTCAACTCACGCTGAATCCTGCATATTGAGGTAGCTTGGGTATATTAAGATGAATAAATACATCCATTTTATTCATCATTCAGACTAATCCACCCGAAATAGCAATTTCAAGCTCGTATCAAAAACAGAAAATACTCTTTTTATTTTGATCGGCCATTCATTCATTTTATTTATGTTTATCCATATCAAAACACATCAATTTGCTATATAGTGCCGCCCATTCTGACCGGCGTAACCACTGCAATGACGAAAAAGAACACCTATTTTATATTCATGCTAACATTCCTTTTTGGATGTGTAACATTATTGTTTTATTTTGAAGGTTTAGCCAAAAAAGAGTCAGAATCGACCGCCGATGAATTATTCTCAATAATAGAAACCCACTTCCTTGAGTTGGACAGTCGCTTAGCCACCATTGATCGCTTATACCCGGTTTGTAGCGATGAAAGTATTAAAGCGCTCGAAGCCATGACGTTTAATTCCAGTTTAACGGAAGAGATCAGTGTGATTAAAAATCACCACTTTATTTGTGGCGATCGTCTTTTTTCCGCTGACAATATTGTCATGAATACCGAACACCGCAATCAATTACAGCCAGAGTCACAGTATGTTATGTACCGTGCAGTGAGTCAGCGGCGCCAGATTGAAGGCATCTTCTTTATGATCCGTCATGGTGAGACCTGGTATCGCATGTTGTTAGAGTCTCGCTACCTTGATTTCTGGTTCCGGGGCATTGGTCAGCACCGTACTATCTTCTCGATGGTCACCAATACAGATGGTGCGCTGCTTAGCCGTAGCCATCCATTAGACGATAATGAAAAGATATATTATCAAACCACGATTACCTCTCCTCGCTTTCCTTACGCGGTGACAACCGGCTATACGCGAGAAATGTTGGTAGATCTTGCCCTGAATGTTTTACCGTTCAGCTTATTTATCATTACCATCTGTTCATTATTATTTACGTCATTATTGAATCATTATTTTACGTGGCGTGATTCATTATTAGCTGAAATTAAACGCGGGATTGAACAAGAAGAATTTTGCGCCTATTACCAACCGATTGTCGATGCGGCGTCGGGTATTTGGATGGGAGCAGAATTGTTACTGCGTTGGCGTCACCCGGTGCGTAATATTGTTTCACCACTAGAATTTATTCATGCAGCCGAACAATCCGGCCAAATTAACGATATTACTTTACAATTAATAGAACGCGCAGCCGCTCAAAAAATGGAAGTGATGGCATTAGGGAAACCTTTTTACCTGTCCATCAATGTGACCGCTTCCATGATTGCAAACGCGAACTTTGTGAATGCTGTCAGCTGTTTGATTAAGCAGTATCCGGTGCTCTCCCACGGTATCGTGATGGAGTTTTCCGAGCGTGACAATTTCTCAAACACGGATATCCCTTCATTACTGTCTGGTATGCAGCAGTTACGAGACTTGGGGATCCGCTGGGCATTAGATGATTTCGGCACCGGATACGCCGGCTTGTCGACGCTACAAGCACTGAGCTTTGATATCCTAAAAATTGACCGCTCATTTGTGGCCGCTTCCGTCACGGACTCGGTGACGCAATCCATTTTAGGCAACATGGCGGAAATGGGGCATCGCCTTGACTGTTCTTTAGTCGCTGAAGGGGTGGAAAATAGCGCCCAAGCCCAGCAAGTGCTCGACTTAGATATCGACTACTGCCAAGGCTTTTATTACGCAAAACCAATGCCTTACAGCCGATTCGTCGCGAAATTTAAAATCTACTCTGCATAAGCGGAAAACAGTGACATAAACTGTAAAACAAAGTGATGATTAACGGCATTTTCGGTTGTATAATCCGCCCTCTTTAAAGTAAGACGCTTTATTAACGCAATAGGTAATCAACATGCCAAAAGCAAGTGATATTAAAAAAGGTTTTGCCATTGTTAGCGAAGGCAAAACGCTACTAGTAAAAGACATCGAAGTAACGACTCCTGGCGGCCGTGGCGGCGCGAAAATCTACAAGATGCGTTGTACTGACATCGCAACAGGTGCACGTGTTGACGAGCGTCTGAAGTCTGACGACGTTGTAGAAACAGTAGATATGACTAAGCGTCCAGTCGCGTACTCTTACGCTGACGGCGAAAACATCATCTTCATGGACACTGAAAACTACGATCAGCACACGTTCAACGATTCTGACATCGAAGACGAAATGCTATTCATCACTGAAGACACTCAAGGTCTACACGTGATCCTAGTTGACGGTAAAGTGGTTGGCCTAGAGCTACCATCAACGGTTGAGCTAACTATCGTTGAAACTGATCCATCAATCAAAGGTGCTTCAGCGTCTGCGCGTACTAAGCCAGCTCGTCTATCTACAGGTCTAGTGGTTCAGGTTCCTGAATACATTTCTCCTGAAGACCGCATCGTGGTTAACACTGCTGAGCGTAAATACTCAAGCCGTGCTTAATCGCTAACGCGATCCCGTCTGGCTGAGGCGTTCTCAGCCAGACAATCCTCTTCTCTTCCCCAAAATACTGCCACAAACACCCAACACTTCCCCTGCTTTCCTCCACTTGGTATTCCCCTTTTCTCTCGTTATACTGTCCGCTTACTCAACCAGAGATAGAAAGCGTTCATGGATACACCAAACCTAATTTCATACGACGACGTTATTGACGCGGCTTACGACATTTTTCTAGAAATGGCTTCTGATAACTTGGAGCAAGCAGATGTGCTGCTGTTCACGTTGCAGTTTGATGACCGTGGCGCGGCTGAGCTCGTCGAAACAAAAGATGACTGGGCTGAGCATGTTGGCTTTGATGTCGACAAAGAAGTGTACGCCGAAGTGCGCATTGGCCTGGTCAATGAAGAAAGTGATGAGCTGGATGACGTGTTTGCTCGCCTGCTGATCAGCCGTGACCCAGAGAACAAGTTCTGCCACATCCTTTGGAAACGTGATTAATTTTACGTTTTAACGGACACAAAAAAGCGGCGTCAATCTGCATTGACGCCGCTTTTTTTATATTCAATCGTTCTATTTAGTCATTGAGTCAGCAAATAGCAATGATCACAAAGATCATCGCAAAATCGCTTATTGCATAACTGCGTGGCTTTCCTGATGCTCGCTACGACGCACCCAGAACATGCTGACCACAACCAAAATAGCCATCACGGTCATTACCGCACCCAGGCTGTACTGATCTTCTGCACGCATCATCGATGCCGCCAATGTTGCAATACCGGCACCCAAGTTTTGTAAGCCACCCAAAATCGCACCCGCCGTACCCGCATGGTGTGGGAAAGGCTGAATGGCGGCGGTGGTTGCCGCTGGGAACAAGACACCCGCGCCAATAAAGTAGATGAATGCACCACCGATCAGCGTATTCACTGTGACTAAACCTGCCATGCCCGGGATCAGAATGGTTACCGCACCGGCAATAATTGCCAGCATACCGGCATACATTGCGCGCGTGTTACCCCAACGCTTGGCAATAGCAGACGACAACCATGCACCGGCCATGTAACCCGGCAATGGCAATACGAACAGCAAGCTCACGGTTTTCGGATCTAACTTCAGCACACTGCCCAGCAATACGCCCGCTGCCGCTTCAAATACCGCAATACCGGCAAATGTTGCAATCAAACACAATACGTAGCCCTGAAAACGACGGTTACCCAGCACGTAACGGTAGCTCACCATTACACGCTCATGACGGCGTTTTTCCACGGGCAAGGTTTCTGTGAACCAAAACAGCATGGCCAATGTCACCACCACACCAAATACCAATAGGAAAACATAGCTCGCTTGCCATGCAAACACGGTAGACAGGTAGCCACCTAATACCGGTGCCAGCAACGGCGAGAAAATCACGCCCATGCTCACCAAGCTGTTTGCACGGTGCAATTCTGGGCCATCATAACAGTCACGGGTTACGGTACGGCTCATTGCCCCGCTACAACCGGTACCCATACCCTGTACAAAACTCGCCATCAGGAACCATTCAAAGCTTGGTGCGAACAATGCGACAATCGCACCAACCAGATAGATGCTCATACCTATCATGATGACCGGACGACGACCGATGCGATCTGACAATGGGCCATAAATAAACTGCGACAAGCCATAAGGGATCAAGTAAGCCGCCATCACTGCCTGCAGGTAAGAAGACTTCACTGAAAAGAACTCTGACATAGCAGGAATAGAAGGCACATACATGGTTTGCGTCATTTGACCGACCGCAACCAGTACAATAATTAGAAATAACAGCCGAGCCATGCTAGTCGAAGATGATTGCTGATCCACAACCGGTTTCCTCATCACAGAATATTATGTTGTTTAGGGGGCGATTTTTTGAAAAATTCGCATTAATTCAGAATAAAGCTCTGCGATTGAATTGCATGTCAAATTTTATGATTGGAATTTAACAGTAGATTAGCATCAACAGCTGCCTTGTTCGCGCAGATAGTAATGCGCAACCCTTTTATCGGCAACCATTTAGCGTGATTTACAGCACGATTGTTTATTATCAATTCCATTAGAAAAACTAATCAATAAACTGATCGCATATCGGGGGAGAGAAACCTTCAGGCACAAAAAAGCCCCGCAACCGCGAGGCTTATTAATGCTGTTGCACTAGGCAGATAGCTTAATCAAAGTGAAAACGGTGCTTACCGTGGCTCGCTTTGGTTTTCAGATAATTTTCATTACCTTCTTTTACGTGTGCTTTGGTGCCGACCACTTCTGTGATCACAATGCCTAGCTCTTCAAGCTCACGGATTTTCTTCGGGTTGTTCGTGATCAAGCGAATCGCATCAATACCCAATGCTTTTAGCATCAGCGCCGCTTCACTGAATTCACGCAGATCATCACCAAAACCCAGATGATTATTGGCTTCATAGGTATTCATACCCTGGCTTTGAAGCTCATAAGCATCGATTTTGTTATACAGACCAATGCCGCGACCTTCCTGGCGAAGGTACAACAATACACCGCCTTGTTGACCCATTTTTTCAATGGTTTCATCCAACTGCTCACCGCAGTCACAGCGAGACGAATGGAACACATCGCCAGTCAAACATTCTGAATGCATACGGACCAATGGCGGCTCTGCACGTTGATCAGCACCTTGGAAAATCAATGCGACATGCTCTTTACCTGATTCCAACCCATTGAAGGAAAGCAGATCGGCCGCAATGTCACTTCTCTGGCCGACTTTAAAAGGCACTCTTGCCCTTACATTTACCATGTTGTTCCTAAGTACTTCTACAGCCAAGCAGTCAATGCACTCGTCATCGGTTAACGCTCGTTAACACCATGACAGAGGCAAACCATCAGGCTCAAACTCAATACACCCCATTCTACTCACAGCAGATTGTGCTGTCATACGCAAAATGGACTCGTTGCTATGGTCAGTTGACGCGCAATGATATCTAAAATTATGACACTAAAACAGTCCAATCACAGGGAATGCCTGTTTCGCTATACTTGACCTGTTTACTGCGCCATTATTGTTACAATATAACATTAAAAACGCAATGCAAAAATGTCACTCTTTCCTGTTTCCTTACGGACGATAAAACTGTTGGGCCTTTTTGGTTTGAAAGCAACACATTGACGCTAAAGTAAAACACACAACACCGGTCATGATCGCTGCCATACGCAACCAATCTTGTCCCAGCATCAGGCGCATCATCACCATGTCATAGGTCACTACCAGCCAGCCTATCGCCATTACTAACAGCAAGCCACTCATTAAACGCGGGATCACCCGATGGCGGATCACTAACAGCAGCGGACTCATCACAAACAGCGCAACCGGCAACAACGCCCCCATACGCAAAAAATGCGCGGCAAAGACCCAGCTACTCAATACCACGGGCATCATTCGCCACCACATATTCCCTCCTTACTTTGTGATTATGCTTCATTTGTTACACACCGCCTCTCTACGGCATTTGTATAACAAGCATTATATATACACCTTATTTACCACTATGCCCAGTCACAGAACGGCCATTTTTATGGCACAAAGAACACTTCATCCCTATCCAGAGAGCGTTCCATTCGGTGATTTTTGTCATCTGTCGATGATGAAATAAGCAACCAATGTTTTTTTATTCGGTGGTAATTGTTATTTTTGCAAGAAGCTCTAAAATTGCGCGGTAAAATTCCTGCCCTTCTCTGGTTTACCAGACAGGATTAATTCATTGATCAGGCTGCTCTATGCGGCCTGCGACGCAGTAAAGGAAACGACATGATTCAAGTAGTTGGTCATAAAAACCCAGATAGCGACAGCATCTGCTCTGCACTAGTTGGCGCAGAACTTCTAAAAGCACGCGGCCTAGAAGCGAAAGCGGTTCGTCAAGGCGAACTAAACCGTGAAACTCAGCACATCCTAGCGCAAGCGGGTGTTGAGCAGCCTGAAATGTGTACTGGCGTAGCTGGCGAGAAAATCTGGCTGGTTGACTACTCTGACCTAGCACAAGGTCCAGACGACATCGCTGACGCAGAAATCATGGGTATCGTTGACCACCACCGTCTAGGTGATGTAACCACCGTTAACCCACTAGAAGCATGGATCTGGCCTGTTGGTTGTACTTGTACCATCATGTTCAACCTGTTCAAGATGGAAAACGCAGAAATCACTCGCCCACTAGCGGTACTGATGATGTCTGCAATCCTAAGCGACACTGTTGGTTTCGCTTCTCCAACTTGCACACAGAAAGACAAAGACGCTGTTGCTGAACTAGCGGTTATCGCTGACGTACAAGATCTTGATGCATTCATCAAAGATCTTCTGATCGCGAAAACTGACATCGAAGGTCTATCTGCAGCACAACTTGTTGAGAAAGATCTTAAAGCTTACCCATTCAACAACCGTGACGTTGTTGTAGGCCAGATCGAACTTGCTACTCTTGAGCAAGTTGACGGCATGATCGACGCACTAGAAGCGGATCTACAGCGTCGTTGTGACGAAGAAGGTCTAGCAATGGCTGCGCTAATGCTGACTGACATCACTACAAGCACAACTCGCCTACTTTACAAAGGTGAGTGGAATGCAACGCTTGATCAGTACGCTGAAAACGGCATGCTGATGATGCAAGACACGCTAAGCCGTAAGAAGCAAGGCTGGCCTTGGCTACAAACTGTATTGGCATAATCGTCTATACCGTTTCAAGCTAACGAAAAAAGGAACGCACTGGCGTTCCTTTTTTATTTCTGCTCTCATCCCTGCCGCAATGAGGTTGTCGCATTAAGCATGTCGGCAAAATGATTCACAAACTCACGACCAACCATTTTCCCTTCGCGATAATCCACTTCCAGATCGTCTTTATCACTGAGCAATGCGCGGCTACGCAGACTTTTCTCCGGTGCGATTTGAATCACCTTCAGTCCTGCGGGCGGTGACAGCATAAAATCATGTGCTTGTTGATATGTCAGATAATAATGATTCAACATGTCGATGATTTCGCGGCTTTTGCTGTGACCCGTCAATGCCAGAAATCGCTCCACATTTTGCGCAGAAAGCAGTCGCCATCCCCAGGACTTGTCTGCCGATGTGCTGTCTTGCGCCATTGGGCTTTCGCTATCTGACTCATTCCAGGTCTGCTTCCACAAATCGAACTTACTGGTCAATTCAGTATGCAGCCCCCGTACACGTTCAATCGAGGTATTCCAACCGTAGCGTTCAATGTAATCGGGTAACACCGTCTCTATCTTCTGGCGCCAATCATTAAACGGACTACTTTCATCCGGCATTGCGGGTTCGGTTCTCACCACCACCACCAAATCGGCCCCTCGGTACCACGCCTCTTTCACCGGAACCGCTGCACTCACCCCGCCATCGACCCAATCCAGATCATCAACAATCACCGGCTCGTTATAGATCACCGGAATCGCACAACTGGCACGCAACACTTCACACCAGTTGGCCTGGTACATGGGCATGTAACTATCTTGCAAAGTATCTTTTCGGGTTGCGCATGCATAGGCTTCACGTTGCTGCAGCACTCGCCTTGCGGTGAAGACATCCAATGGGAGCGCCCCATGAGGTCTCACCGCCTCTAACGCCCAGTCCAGATTCATCGACTGCTGTTTACTGAGGTAATGGTAAAGGCTGAAAAATTCGTTTCGCGTGGTGTAATCCACAATGAATTGGTAGCCGAAACGGGGTTGTCGGCTAATAAACGATGAGAGATTGAGGGCACCGGCGGAGGTGCCGATATAAAGTTCAAACGGGTCAAACCCCGCTTCAAGGAAAGCGTCAAACACGCCAGCGGTAAAAATGCCTCGTTGCCCACCACCTTGGACGACGAGGGCAATTTTCATGCGCCGCGCGGCACGTATCTGGTGTGAAAAGTGGCTGATCTGTGACAGATCAACCTCTTTTAAACTAAACGGCAAATGATTCATCATAGACCTGTCTCACCCACAATTGAGTTTTACTGCTGACAGAATACCGTCCCTAGCTGAACCGAACTGGAATTATTTGACGACTTTACATCACGTTAAGGTGGTCACTTACATCGTGACGGAAATAAGACCGAAACTCATAATGACGACCATTACTGCGACTGCTGCAACAAGTGCTAATTTTAGATTATATTCCATGTTACCCCCTTACCGCTGACAACCATTAACAAATTGTTAACTCTATTTTAGGGAGACTTCAAGATTCTGGCTATTAAAAAAGCACTAATATCAGAATGATGTCACACTTGATATGCGTTAAGTTCCATTAGGGCTTTTGGGGAATACATATGAAATTAGGACACATTGCGGTGCTGGTAGGCGGTCTGCTTACCTGTGGTGCAGCTTGGGCTGAAAGCACCGTATATATCACACCATATCTGGGTTACAGTTTTTCTAACTCCGTAACCGATGAAAATGATATTAAGATTGATACAGACAACGATGCCCATTATGCACTGGGACTGGAAACCGATCTGTACAATGGGCGTGCAGGCTTATACATCAGCCATCAACCTAACACCGTAGAAGGTTTTGGTGACGGCTCATTCACCTACACTCACTTCCAAAGCTCATTGCGCTTCGAAACGTTTGAACGTCTAGATACGTATTTCGGGGCCAGTATGGGTGCCACCATTGTCGATGCAGACTGGACGGAAAATGATCTGTTCTTCTCAGCAGGTCTGCAGGGCGGTGCAGAGTACCAGATCTCAGACAATTTTTACTTTGTGGTCGAAGCACGTTGGCTCGGCAATTTAGTCGACAGTGATACCATCACACGTTGTACGCTCCCTACTGGCACAGAGTCATGTAACATCAAAATTGACTCTAAGTGGCTGACACAGTTCCAAACCAATGTCGGGTTTACCATCGCTTTCTAGCACATCCTTTTATCCGATAGCACCCAAGGGCCAGATATACTGGCCTTTATTGTTTCTGCGCTATTCCCTTTTAGCATCTCCTACCAGAATCAGACTTTTCTTCGTGTAATTAAAAAAATATTTACACCATAAACATGCGCAAAATAGCAGCATATTTCACTCTTATAGCCGCCTGCCACTCTTTACGACACTAAACTTTATAACAAAACACTCATTAAACACTTCTGTCACGATTTTACACAAAAACACACTCTATTGATTTACATCTGCACTATAGTTACTCTCGAGCAATAAACTTGGTTTAACCTTTCAATAATATCGCCAAGTTACGTATTTTATTGGTGTTTTCATCTAGCAAACATAACTTTTACAGGGACTTGATTTACATAAGGAGATGTATATGAATCGAGAACAATGGGGCTCACGCGCAGGCTTCATCCTTGCTGCAGTGGGTTCAGCCATCGGATTGGGTAACATTTGGCGTTTCCCTTACATGGCATACGAAAACGGCGGTGGCGCATTTTTTATTCCCTACCTTTTTGCCATGATTACCGCCGGCATTCCTTTCATGATCATGGAGTTCAGCTTGGGGCATAAACTCCGTGGGGCGGCACCGCGTGCGTTTTCTAAACTTGGTACCAAATTCGAATGGCTGGGTTGGTTTCAGGTATCCATTGCGGCGATTATTGCCGTCTACTATGTGGCCATTATCGGTTGGGCGATTTCCTACCTGGGTATGGCTTTCACACAAAGCTGGGGCAGCGATACCAACGCCTTCTTCTTTAGCGAATACCTTAAACTGGGTGAGAACAGTCCTTCTCAACTGGGTAGCCTGCAATTCCACATTGCCATTCCGATGACCATTGCGTGGGCAATCACCTTTGCCGCTATCTTTACCGGGGTAAAAGGTGGCATTGAACGTGCCAGTAAGATCATGATGCCACTACTGTTTCTGATGGTATTGGGTTTCATTAGCCGCGTGGTCTTCTTGCCAGGGGCCATGGACGGTCTGAACTACCTGTTCCAGCCTGATTTCAGTAAAATTCTGGATGCGAAAGTGTGGTCAGCCGCTTATGGGCAAATCTTCTTCACGCTCAGCGTGGGCTTTGCCATCATGATTGCTTACTCCAGCTACCTGCCAAAAAAATCAGACATCAATAACAACGCCTTCATGACGGTACTGATCAACTGTGGTTTCTCCATCATGGCGGGTGTGATGATCTTTGCGGTATTGGGCTACATGGCCCAAGAACAAGCCAAGCCTATTACCGAAGTGGTATCGGCAGGTGTAGGTCTGGCGTTTGTGACCATTCCGGCGGCGATTAACTTACTCCCTGCCCCGTTTATTCTGGGTCCACTGTTTTTCTTTGCACTGGTGGTGGCCGGTTTAAGTTCCCACATTTCGATTATCGAAGCGGTGACCTCTGCCATTATCGACAAACTGAATTGGACACGTAAGAAAGCAGCGGTGGTTGTCTGTGGTTTGGGTTACCTGGTGTCGATGGCCTTTGCAACTAATGGCGGCCTGTTACTGCTGGATTTGGTGGACTACTTCATTAACAACATCGCACTGTTAGCCAGCTGTCTGATTGAAATTGCGATCATTGCCTGGCTACTGAAAGTGTCTGACATTCGCCAATACGTGAATGAGCGTTCGGAATTTAGCATCGGCAAATGGTTTGAGGTATGTCTGCGCTTCCTGAGCCCTGCCATGCTTGCAGTGATTGTCACAACGAACTTGATCAACACCTTTAATGAAGGCTATGGCGGCTATGATCACTCTGATCTGCTAATGCTCGGCTGGGGCTTGGTGGGTGCGATGTTACTCCTTGCCATCATTATCAATATCACCTCGAAGAGCCAACCCCATCAGGAGGCAAAACTATGAGTATCGGTGCCATTATCATGCTGCTGTTCGGCTTTGGGATCACATGGGGCGGTGCCGCTTACTGTATCTCTATCGCGATGAACAAAGATCAGTAACACGGAAAAGTTATTGGTTGCCTCTACGATAAAGAGGCGATAAATCACGGGAGGGGCATGTCGCCCCTCTTTTTATTGCCTCTTCTTTACCCTTGGTTTTTATTCCTTTGTCTTTATGACGCTTAACGCGAAGACAACCTCATGCCGTCGTAAATCACACCAACCCTGTCAGCGAATGTTAGCGAAGCCATAGCATTATCGTTAACAATCAAGCAATTTAGCAAAGTTTCATTTTCCTTATTGCAATCATCCCGTTACAATCTTCAGCAGATGACTCTCAGCGTCTCGATATCGTGCTTTGCGTCTCCCACTATTTTCAAGCAAGGATCTGCCATGAAGTTAGCTGCATTCATACTCACCGTCACCACACTTTCAAGCTCTGCATTCGCCAGCACGCCACCGAGCACAACCACACAATGTGAAAGTGATAAGTACCACCAATATGTCGATGCATCACTGAATTGGTACCAGCAACTGGTCACACTGTCTGTTGCCAAAGATCCACAACTGAAAGACGTCGGCGACTGGTTTTTAGCCGGCCGTGAGCACCACTTCCATTTCAACCGCGATGCCGTGGACTGGTATCTGGCCAATGACAAAGACAAATTACAACTGGCACTGCCGGTAGAGTCTTGGTTGAACTTAAACCAAGCCGATATCAAAGAGCTCGCGTCACAACCGACGGCACTGGGGCAAGCCGCTAAACTGGCGTTTAATGATCGCCAAAGCAAGCCACATCCGAAAAATTACGCGCTGCGCAGTGCCTTTGCTGAACTGCTGACTCACCCCGCGCAGATCGAAAAACCACTTAATGCGTACAATGAAAAAATGAATGCGATCAGCGCTATTCAGTGTCAATAATCTCGTATGACACGGTGCTGGCGGGCCTTCAATCACACGTCGCACCTCAGGGAAGGAAAAACGCATGGATAATCGTTCACTCACCACATGCTCAGTCGCGCTTATAACCTGTGTATTTGCAGCATCAGCGCAGGCAAATCAGCCAAGACCGTGGCAGCCCGGTTTCGGGTTAGATGTGTCTTTATTGGTGGGATATACCCAGAGTCACTCGCAATTTAACACTGACAATACGGTGACACCGGATCTTGACCGTAAAGGCGATAAACAAAATGGTGCGCTCATCGCCCCTTTGGGTACAGTGAGTTACACCAATGAGGCGATGGATCAGCAAATCTACTTTGGTACCAGTCGATCTGATCTGGCATTAGGACGTTTTCATGTCGAGCTCGGTTATAAATACCGTCTGTCACCGCGCAGTGCGCTCACCGTCAGTTATGTCCCGGGGTTAATGGACAGTGAAACGTGGCAGGATCCCTATCTGGCCAATCAACCCCGCGAAGAAACCGACAGTAAAATCCGTGGTTTACGTTTTCAGTATGACGGCATCATGAATAGCCCTTTCTCACTGGAAGTATCCTTTGGTTCACAAGATATTGATAACGAACAAAGTGGTACAGCCCTGTTGACGCCAGAAGAACAAGCTGAAATGCGCCGTGACAGCGACATTTATTACACCCAGCTTAGCTATTTCAAACCGCTGAATCGTGCCCAATTCTTACGTTTTGCGGGCAGTTATACCCGTCTAGATGCTAAAGGCAACGCCATGTCGAGCGACGGTTATGGTGCGGAGTTTGGTTTGATCCAAATGCTGGACAGTTCCAGCCTTGCGCTGACCTTTAGCTACGATCGCGTTAACTTTGACGGTGAGAATCCGGTCTTTGATCGCACACAGAAAGACGACCGCTGGGGTGTGTTCTTGGCCTATGAATACAATGCCCCGTTTGACTGGAAAGATTGGGGGTTTGTCTCACTTTTAGGCTATAACCAAAGTCAATCGAACATCCGTTTTTATGATGAGGACAACGTGTTGATCAGTGCCGGCATGAACTACCGATTTTAATTTTTTTCGACAGCGACAAAAAATTGAATTAAATTAGCAACAATTTGCCGATAAAGTGACACGTTATTAAGGTTATGGCAGTCGTGGATTTAAAAAAAGCGGATGCGACGCAAGCGTCTTTGCATCGCATCTTTACTGTGCCGGAAGCACCCGACTCAACATTGGGTCGTATTGAAAAAGAGATCTCTGAAAACCTCAATGTGTTTTTACAAACACACATTGCGGCCAGAGAAAAACCACTCGCAGAAATCGAAAAGGACTTCTCATCAGCAGCACTGCCAGAGAACCCCACTTTCGTTTCTGATCACACCCACTTTCTTTTAAACAAGTTAGTGGCGCAGTCGGTGCATACTTCAGCACCGACCTTCATTGGACACATGACATCAGCCCTTCCCTATTTTCTGATGCCGCTGTCTAAAATCATGATCGCACTCAACCAGAATCTGGTGAAAATTGAAACCTCCAAAGCCTTTACGCCCCTTGAGCGTCAGGTTTTAGGGATGTTGCATAACTTGATTTATGATGAGCCAGAGCCGTTTTATGATCGCTGGATGCACAGTGCCAACCACTCGTTGGGCGCATTTTGCTCCGGTGGCACCGTGGCTAACATCACCGCGTTGTGGGTTGCACGCAATAATGCCCTCAAGCCTGACGGCGCATTTCGGGGAGTTGCTCAAGAGGGCCTATTCCGTGCCATGAAACACTATGGCTACGAAGATTTAGCGGTATTAGTCTCAGAACGTGGTCATTACTCACTGAAAAAAGCCGCCGATGTACTCGGCATTGGCCGTGACAGTTTGATCCCGATAAAAACAGACAACAATAACCGTGTTGTTGTGTCAGAGATGAAGGCCAAGCTCGATGAGTTGAAGGCAAAGAATATCAAACCTTTTGCCATTATCGGGGTTGCGGGCACCACCGAAACCGGCACCATCGATCCCCTGTCAGAATTGGCCGACTTGGCACACGCCTATGGGTGCCATTTCCATGTGGATGCGGCTTGGGGTGGCGCGACACTCATGTCGAACAAGTATCGTCATTTATTGAACGGGATCGAACGGGCAGACTCAGTCACCATTGATGCGCACAAACAATTGTATGTGCCGATGGGTGCCGGCATGGTGATATTCAAAAACCCAGCCTTGATGACGGCGATTGAGCATCATGCCGAATATATTTTACGTAAAGGCTCAAAAGACTTAGGCAGCCACACGCTAGAAGGCTCGCGCAGTGGCATGGCGATGTTGTTGTACGCCAGCTTAAATATCATCAGCCGTCAGGGCTATGAAATGCTGATCAACAACAGCATCGAAAAAGCCCACTATTTTGCCGGACTGATCGATGCGCACCCTGAGTTTGAATTGGTCACCCACCCAGAGCTGTGCCTGCTGACTTACCGTTATGTACCAGCTCGTACACAGCAAGCATTAACGCTCGCGACAGCGGATGAGCGAGAAACCTTGCTGGCCGCATTGGATGACCTCACTCAGTTCATCCAAAAGCGTCAACGCGAGTCGGGTAAGTCATTTGTCTCTCGAACCCGTATCACGCCAGAGAAATGGGATCGCCGCTTAACTACAGTATTTCGTGTGGTTTTGGCCAACCCACTCACAACCGAAAACATCCTTCAAGATGTACTGGCTGAGCAGGTAGAAATTGCAAAACAAAGCATTATCAGCTCACCGCAGATCCGCACGCTGACAGACCATATTCTTACCCGCCATAATACCGAGTAATCCCCCTTCTTTTTAGCCCGGTTTAACCGGGCTTTTTTATCACTTTTGGCCACTATGATGTAAAAAGCAATCATTCTCTATAAAAATAAATGTCGCTTGAAAGAAGCAAAAAGAAGGCAAAGTGAGGGGCTAAATTGATGGCGTCTAACTCCCCATTTTAAGGGCTTTTTTTGAAGAATTTCGGCCTTTGTGGCAAGAAAAAACCGCGCCACAAGCTGTGAATAGAATATGTAAATTGAAAAAAGTATGGATTTTCAGCAACCGTGTGAGCACTGTTTCGTCAAGTGATGACCCATCAGGATGTGACTAGGGACACATTTTGTGTTCACAAGGCATTTATATCCCTTGAGAACCCGATAAATTCATTTGCCGCTTCAAATTGTTCGCTCAATTTACAACCAGCCAATTGTGCAATTAATCGGCAAACAGTATTTTCATGGGCATTTTTCGCATTCAAAAACGCGCCGATCGCTGTTCAAAATTCCAGCACGAAGACGTAAAAGTCATAAATAGACCGTAAAAATCACAAGAAATGACAAAGAAAAACGGCTAGAAACACGTTTCCGCTATTAACATCCCCTCATTTTTCTTGATCAATATCAACAAAAGCGCCGATTGGCAGATACAAAAAAGGCTGATACTCAACGAATATCAGCCTAATTATGACAAATTATGACAATCGCTCAATGGCGATTATGAGAGGAATTAATCCCCTGCAAACATGTAACCTTCACCGTGAACGGTCACAAAAATTTGCGGGTTTTTCGGGTCGACTTCCATCTTAGAACGCATGCGTCGAATCAGTACATCGATGGTACGATCGTTCGGCGCTTCAACGCGGTGGCTAAGCATATTCAGGATACGCTCACGGCTCAGAACCACGTTCGGGTGAGAAGAGAATGCCACCAACAATTCGTATTCTGCTTTGGTCAATTTCACTGGCACACCGTTGTGTGTCAGGGCTCGTTTGTTGATATCAAACTGCCAGTCACCGAAGCGAATTATGCTATCTTCTTGCATTTCTACCATGGTCTCATCACGGGCCTTTTCGACCAGAGAGATGCGCCACAGCAGGTTTTTCACGCGTACAAGCAGCTCTCGCAGCTCGAACGGCTTAGTTACATAATCATCCGCACCCATCTCTAAACCAACAATGCGATCGATGCTGTCAGTACGGCCTGTAACCAAAATAATACCCACCTCAGAACGGCTGCGTAATTCACGCGTAAGCATCAAACCGTCTTCGCCTGGTAGGTTAATATCGAGCATGACCAAATCGATTTTTTCGCTGGCCATAATCTCGCGCATCTGCGCGCCACTTTCCGCTTGGCTGACTTTATATCCTTCATTCTCGAAGTACCCGACTAGCTTAGTACGGGTAACGATTTCATCCTCAACAACAAGTACGTGGTGACTCATTTTATTCTCTTAATGTATTATTTACTGTTCTATAAAACGTTAGCATAATCGGCGGCCATTCACAATTTGTCATAATACCGAAAATCCTGTTCATCGCCACCCTTATCCTTATTCACATCGTGGAATTAAGATTACCCCATAAAAATTTATACGTCACCGTACTTTACGACTGGCTTCATTCTAATTTGGAATCTTCCACTATGAAAAAACTTTGGCAAATGTTGACTAAACCAAGCAGCAAGTACTCGATCCTTGCGCTTGTGCTAGTTGGTATTGGTATCACCTTGGCGGGTGTTCTCACTGTTCACAAGAGCTTTGAATTTGCCTCTCAAACTGAATTCTGTACGTCATGTCACACCATGCAGCAGAACTACGAAGAATATAAACAAAGCGTTCACTTCAAGAACGCTTCTGGTGTACGTGCAGAATGTGTGGACTGTCACCAGCCAAAAGACCTTCCAGGCGCAGTAATGCGTAAACTGGGTGCGTGGAAAGACGTATACCACCACTTCGTAACTGGTAAGATCGATACCCCAGAGAAATTGGAAGAACACCGTCTTGAACTGGCGCAAGTCGTTTGGGAACGCATGAAGAGCCAGAACTCAAAAACCTGTAAGAGCTGTCACTCGTACGATGCGATGGACCACTCTAAGCAGTCTGCTAAAGCTGCCTTTGAAATGAACAAAGCTGCTGCTGAAGACATGAACTGTATCGAGTGTCACAAAGGTATCGCACACGAACTGCCAAACATGGCAGGTGGCTTCCAGAAAGATTACCAAGAGCTTCAGGCGACTTCGAAGGCTCAAGGTGCAACAGCTGACGTACTTTACTCTCTAGGCGAGAAAGACCTATACGCAGTGGCTGACGCGAAGAGCAAAGCGGACGGTAAACTACTGCCTGCGTCTCAAGTGAAAGTGATTGAACGTAAAGACGGCATGCTGAAAGTTCAGATCGACGGTTGGCTAGAGAAGAGCGGTAAAGGCCGTGTAATGACTGAGTACATGGGTAAACGTGTATTCAAGGCAACTATCCGTGGTGACGTGAAAGCGACTGAACAAGTACTGGAAGAGCAAACTGACACTGCGACTAACATCGTATGGCAGCACGTTTCTGTTGAAGCATGGATCACACCAGACGACATGCTAGACAACATCCAGCCTATCTGGAACTACGCAGAAGACATGTACGGCGCAACGTGTAACGCATGTCACGCGGCACCGGCTCCAGGTCACTTCACTGCGAACGGTTGGATTTCAAGCCTGAACGCAATGAGCGCTTACTACCGTCTTAGTAAAACAGAAGAACGCACTCTGTTGAAATACCTACAGAACCACGGTAGTGACACAGGCGGCGCTGGCCATCACTAATTCCTGACGGGGTGTGGGGGGACTCCTCCCCCCACCCTAGATAAAAAGTCTTCAAACTAAGGATTGCTAAATGGCAACTCAAGTACTTAATAAAGGCGTTACACGCCGCCGTTTCCTATCCGGCATGATCGCTGCAAGTGCAGCGTCTGTGGTGGGTACAAGTCTGCTGGCTCCTCGTAAAGCCATGGCAGCAACTGACACTAAAGCGACTTTCACGGGTGAAGTACTGTCTGGTTCTCACTGGGGTGCATTCCGTGCGAAAGTGGTAAACGGCGTATGGGTTGATACCGTACCGTTTGAAAAAGACAAACACCCTACCACCATGATCAACGGTGTACGTGAAGTGGTTTACAACCCTGCACGTGTTAAATACCCAATGGTGCGTATTGATTGGCTGAAGCACGGCTTCAAGTCAGACACAGCTCAGCGTGGCGACAACCGTTTCGTACGTGTGCCATGGTCTCAGGCGCTGGACTTCTTCTACCACGAAATGGAACGTGTCCAGAACAACTACGGTCCAAGTGCGCTATACGCAGGTCACACTGGCTGGCAGTCTGTAGGTAAACTACACAACGCCGGTACAATGATGAAGCGTGGTATCGGTCTGCACGGTACAACCCTTGGTAAGATGGGTGACTACTCAACAGGTGCTGCGCAGGTGATCCTGCCGTACGTTGCGGGTGCAATGGAAGTTTACGAACAGCAGACTTCATGGCCGCTAGTGCTTGAGCACTCTGACACTATCGTTATTTGGGGTTCTGACCCAATCAAGAACCTGCAGGTTGGCTGGTTGGTTCCAGACCACAGCCCATACGCTTACTACGATCAGCTAGCTGAGAAAGTGAAGAAAGGCGAGATCAAAGTGATCTTCGTCGACCCAGTAGTGACCGACACTCAGAAGACTGTTGGCGGTGAACAAGTGCGTGTTAACCCACAAACTGACGTTCCACTGATGCTGGCTATCGCTCACACGCTATACAGCGAGAACCTATACAACAAAGAGTTCTTGGCTGACTACACCACAGGTTTCGACAAGTTCCTGCCTTACCTACTAGGTAAGACTGACGGCGTTGAGAAGACTCCTGAGTGGGCAGAAAAGATCTGTGGCGTTAAAGCTGACGAAATCCGTGCACTAGCACGTCAAATGGCGTCTGGCCGTACGCAAATCATCGGTGGCTGGTGTCTACAGCGCATGCAGCACGGTGAGCAGTACGCGTGGATGCTGGTTGTTGTAGCAGCAATGCTAGGTCAAATCGGTCTACCTGGTGGTGGTTTCGGTTTCGGCTGGCACTACAACGACGCAGGCTCTATCACCTCTAACGGCCCACTAATGTCAGGCTTTAGCGGTGTGACTGGCGTTCCGCCAATCCACAACGGTTCTTACAACGGTTACTCAACGTTCATTCCTGTTGCACGTTTTGTTGACTGTATCAAGCACCCAGGCACGACCATTAAGTACAACGGTCAGAAAGTTAAGTTCCCTGTGATGAAGATGGCTATCTTCAGTGGTAACAACCCGTTCCACCACCACCAGGATCGTAACAACATGATCGAAGCGTGGCAGAAACTGGAAACTGTTGTGTCTATCGACCACCAGTGGACAGCAACTTGTCGCTTCGCAGATATCGTTCTACCAGCAACGACTACGTACGAGCGTAACGATATCGAACAGTACGGTAACCACTCTAACGCAGGTATCATTGCCCTGCCGAAGATTGTTGAACCAATGTACGAATCAAAAGATGACTTCGAAATCTTCCGTGAGCTTTGCCGTCGTTACGACCGTGAAGAAGCCTTCACAGGCGGTAAGACACAAATGGAACTGATCGAAGAGATCTACAACGGTGCTCGTCTACAGGGCCGTGGTCTTGGCGTACGTATGTCTAACTTCAAGAAGTTCTGGGAAACTGAAGGTTTCATTGAGTTCCCAGAAGGTCAAGAGTGGGTACGTCACGAATCATTCCGTAAAGAACCTGACCTAGAGCCACTAGGTACAGCATCTGGTCTGATCGAGATCTACTGTAAGACTATCGCTGACATGGGTTACGATGACTGTCAGGGCCACCCAATGTGGTTCGAGAAGACTGAACGTAGCCACGGTGGTCCACGCTCTGACATGTACCCATTGAACATGCAGAGTACGCACCCTAAACACCGTCTGCACTCTCAGCTATGTTCTTCAACTGAGCACCGTGCAACTTACGCAGTAGCAGACCGCGAACCTGTTTACATCAACACACAAGATGCAGCAGCACGTGGTATTAAGTCAGGCGACATCGTTCGCGTATTCAACGACCGTGGCCAAGTGCTAGCAGGTGCTGTTGTGACTGACGACTACATGGCGGGTGTTTGTCGTATCCACGAAGGTGCTTGGTACAGCCCACTTGAAGGCGGTAAAGCTGGCACTATCTGTACGTACGGCGATCCAAACGTACTGACACAAGACATCGGTTCTTCTAAACTGGCTCAGGCAACATCTGCTGCTTCTGCGCTGGTTCAGATCGAGAAGTACACAGGTCCTGTTCCTGCAGTGACTGGCTTCAACGGTCCAACAGAAGTGACTGACATTAACCCGCTATTCCCAGCAATGGATCTAGCGTAAGTTAATGCGTAAGAGTCAGAGGCTTCGGCCTCTGACTTTTTCCCTTACGGGATGAACAAAAGCGTTAACAAAACCTATTCACATGTACTAATTTGATAAATACGACTGACTTGTTTTATTTGCATTAGTTTATTTGAATATGTTTTCCTTTACGGTCACTTACCCTACCCGGCCGTAATGCCTTGATGTGGAGAAATCATGAAAGAATTTATTGCTTTCAACGAACAGCGCGCAGAAATCTACTGGTGGATGTCTTCTTTGTTTGCTCGCGAGCTAACTGAGCAGGATATTGCCCAGTACCAAGACGGTGAAATGATCACGTTCTTGTCTGGCCTTGCGATGACCGCAGAGCTGAAAGCGCCGGTTGAGCAATTTCGTGATGCCCTGAAACGTCTTGAAGTCCGTGAAGACGCACAACTTGAACTGGCAGCCGATTTCTGTGGCCTGTTCCTGAGCACACCAAAGAGCGGTGCCCTGCCATACGCCTCGTTGTACGTGGGTGAAAGTGGCCTTATGAACGATAAGCCAGCACAAGATATGCAAGCGCTTATGGAAAGCTACGAGATTGCCCAGCGTAAAGAGTTTAACGAACCGGCTGACCATCTGGCAGTGGAATTAGACTTCATGGGCAACCTGATCATTATGGCTAACCATAAAGCGTCGCTGGACGATGCCGAGCCACTGATGCAAGCACAGCTTGAGTTTATCAACACCATGCTGCTGAACTGGCTGCCACAATTTACAGCGAAAGCGAAACAATACGATAAGTTTGGTTTCTACGCTGCTGCAGCGGAAGTTCTACTGGCATTCTGTCAGCTTGATGTGACTTTCCTTGCAGGTGACGAACAATAACCCTGACTGGCACTAGCCAGCATTCCATCACACTATCTTCGCTTGCCGGCACATGGATTGCCGGCTTTTTTATATCTATTTTTCAGCACCTTTATACCCCCTCAGAGCAGTGTTCAGCTTTCATCCAGCATTCATGACATTGCACTGACATTTCACTCAATGGCATTATATACATTCAAAGCATCAAACTGACTAGCAACGAGCGACATCATGCCAAAAAGTTATACATTGAAAAATCCATCTTCGTCTCGCCTGGCGACATTGGCCAAATTTTCACTGCCTGCATTACTGGTTGGCGCGCTAAGCGTCTCCTTGCCCGCGACAGCCAGCACAACAACGGCGAACAGTACCACTGGCAATGCTGTGACCGCCACTGCTGCGCAAACTGACGTGCTGACAGACGCACAAAAAGCAGCACAGGAAAAAGCCAAAGCGGAAGCGTTAGCGAAGAAAGCGACGATTCACAAAATCAATGCGATTCAGCGCGACCTGACCAGTATCCGTCAGCAAGCCCTGAAGCAACACCCAGAACTGGTTAAACAAGCCAAAGCGCTAGAAACGACCTACAAGCAAAAGGCAGAAGAAATCGGCTATAACCCGGATGCCTTTGTCGCCAAAGCAGAAGCGTTGCAAAAAGAATTGCGTAAGACGAACATGCCGGAAGAAGAGCGTAACAAGTTAGTGAAAGAGTTTGCTGCGGCCAAACAGCAACTTGCCCACCAGCGTCAAGTGCTCATCAGCGACCCGACACTCGTGAGCCTACAAAAGAGCCTGCAGCAAGACACCATTGCCGCAATGAAAGCGTCTGACCCAAAAACAGAAGCGTTACTGACTGAACTACAACAGTTGATTGATTCTGTTCGCTAATCACTAAGCGTGTTAGCCACAAAAAACACCCTGCTGTGTCCATCACAACAGGGTGTTTGTGTTTTTGCCGGTCAATCACTTATCCCTCCATGGGGATATCATTTGCCCGCATCGTCTGTGCCTCTTTACCCTCTTTTCCCTATTCCTCAGTCTCCGACTTCACGGATTTTTCGCCTTGATCCTGAGCAATGGCTTGCCAATAGGGTTCCGCTTCGCACACACAGACATCACACCATACAGGCACATCTTCGTGCATACTGATTTTTCGCGGTGTGTCATGCGCAAAGTGACCAGCAAGGCCAGAACTGTCCAAGTGTTTTACTACCATCCTCACTCTCCCTGCGATGCATTTGTCGCATCACTGTCCCTAAGTATGGCAGCATATGATTAGACCGAAACTCGCACCCGAAGCTCGAACCCCAAGCCCGCAAACACTAAGCCGTACACCCTGCGCTTAGAACTCGCCTGCTTACCTCCCACACGAAATGAGAGGCATAAAAAAACCGGCGCATTCGCACCGGTTTATCGTTGATCGATGAATTACAGCTCAATCGGCTTATTCTGGCTCAGCAGGCGCATACCGCGAATTAACTGGAACAACCACTTCAGCACCGCAACCAACGCAATCACAACACCCACGAATGGGATCACCTTCATCGCGTAATCCAGCAGATCACTGTGTACCCAGTATTCCACACCCGCCAGCATACCGGTCATGGTTGCTGCCGTTACACCCAATACCACGAAAAAGGTAAAAAACATGAAAAATGAACGAATTATCGTGTAGTAATGGGTATAGCTGACTTCATCGGTGCCTTTATTCAGTTTGTAACCAGAATAAATGATCGCAACGATGCCGGAAATAAGTAGAGTGAAGGGGGTCAGGAAGCTTGCGATATAGGCAAATCGCACGCCTGCTTTGTTATTTGTCGACATAGTGACTGTCCGTTCTAACTAGGGTAGTTTTAATTATCACACGGATTTTGGCATCATCAAGGATGGATAAAACAGACGATGATCACGATCAAGAGAATCCGACAGAGTCCGCTATAATCCCCTAAAACAACAACCCCAAATTGCAAATTCACGCTATCTCACTGAATAAATTGGCAAAAAATCATACAATTTATCCAGTTTTTACTTTCTGTCCCTCACCCCTTTTCACGCCTTTTTTTCACACGCTATGCATGCGATGGGGTTCTTACATTTCATTATTAATGATTGACACAGTAACAATCCGTTATCAATCGGTATAGTTGTACACAAAACCCGCATAATCAATGAGATAGAGAATAACAAACGGTAAAAACAGACCATTTTTGATGAAAATTGTCTCGCCAAAGGTTGATGGCTATCAACTATTCTTAGTTAATCGAGCAAGAAAGATTGCACTCTCGGCCACGGTAAGTAAAATGTGAACGCAAGCGATTACACCATGCAAACTGCATGCGATGAGATAGAACACATACATTGGTAATCGCGAGAGACGGAGCCGCTTTATGATGCGGCTTTTTCTGTTTCTACTTCCTGTACCCAAAAGAGCAATGCACTTCGCAGTCATGAGGCATAAGTCCATTGCTCTATTGGGTAAAGTATTCATTATTTGGTCCTCTGACCTTTTATTATTAGAAGAATAACTATGGCAACGATTAAAGATGTTGCGCGTATGGCTGGCGTGTCGACCACAACAGTCTCTCACGTAATTAACAAAACTCGCTTCGTCGCAGAAGCCACGCAGAAGAAAGTACTTGCCGCCGTTGATGAACTAAACTACGCGCCAAGCGCTGTGGCTCGCAGCCTGAAATGTAACACCACGCGTACCATCGGCATGCTCGTAACGAAATCGACTAACCCGTTTTTCGCTGAAGTGGTACACGGTGTTGAAGAATACCTGTACGGTGAAGGTTACACCCTGATTTTGTGTAATACCGAAGGTAACCTGGCAAAACAACGTGACTACCTACGCATGCTGGCAGAAAAGCGTGTAGATGGCCTATTGGTGATGTGTTCTGATCTTGATGAGCAACTGCTTCAATTGCTAGAGCGTCAAAAAGATCTGCCAATGGTGATCATGGACTGGGGTCCAGAAAGCCCACAAACTGACAACATCCAAGATAACGCCGAGCTTGGCGGTTACGTGGCAACGAAATTCTTCATCGAACACGGCCACAAAGCGATTGGCTGTCTGACGGGTCACAGTGAAAAAGTGGCTTGTCGTGAACGCCTGAAAGGTTTCCGTAAAGCGATGAGCGAAGCGGGCCTTACCGTGAACGAAGATTGGCTACTGGAAGGTGACTTTGAGTGTGAATCTGCAGTAAAAGCGGCTGAAGCCTTCATTGCAATGAAAGAACGTCCAACGGCGATTTTCTGTTTCAATGACATCATGGCAATGGGCCTGATCAGTACCTTCCAGCAGGCAGGTATTCGCGTACCGGATGATGTCTCAATCATCGGTTACGATAACATCGATTTGGCACCGTATTTTGCACCACCGTTGACCACTATCCACCAGCCAAAACGCCGTTTAGGTAAGAGTGCGGTAGAAATTTTGATGCAACGTGTGAAAGATAAAACGCATGAAACTCAGGTCTTTGAAATGGTCCCTGAACTTGTGATCCGCAAATCTGTGCGTGATTTAAACAACTAAGCGCCCTTTTTATCTCAAATGCCTAAAAGCGAAGGTTTCCCCCTTCGCTTTTTTTTGTCCCTTTTTTTTCCGAAATGACGTGCAAGAGAACCTCAAAAAAGCCACTAGGAGCAGATTGTAGCGGCAAATAATGGGAGCGGTATCACACTTTTAAAAATGGGAGCAATGTCAAATTTACTTATTACGTTATTCTCATTTTTGTCACGAACAAGGCAAACCACTCGAAAGATTGGGACGCAAAGCTTCCGGCCTAACAGAAATGAATTTCATCTTTTTTTCTCATGGTAGCGGGGTTGCCGATGGATATAGCAATTACTGTCAGAGTGCATCCCTCCTATTCTTTGACAGTATCAAATGCATGCTTTGCTATTTTAGAATCCTCGCTTGTTGACGGTTGACGTATTTCACAACTATCGAGAAGAAGCATGGACAAACCAGTACTTAAAGATTCACTACGTTTATTCTTTGGCGCATTTAAGGACGTTAAATCACGTTCTATGTTTGGCGGATTTGGTATATTCGCTGGCGAAACGATGTTTGCCCTTGTCGTTAATGACCAATTGCACCTACGTGCAAATGCTGAAAACGAAAAAGAATTTAAAAAAGCGGGTCTGACACCGTATGTTTATAAGAAACGTGGTTTTCCAGTTGTAACAAAGCACTACGCTATTCCTGATGCTTGGTGGCAAGATACCAACCTAATCATCGAGCAAGCAAAACGCTCTCTTGCTGCCGCGCAGGTTGATAAAGAAACAAAAAACACAGCAGGTCCAGAACGCATTAAAGACCTACCAAACCTGCGTCTTGCTAACGAGCGCATGCTGAAGAAGGCCGGTATTTCAACGGTAGATCAGCTACTTGAAGCTGGTTCAATTAACGCGTATAAAGCGTTACAAGATACACACACCGGCCCGGTAAGCATCGATATGCTATGGGCGCTGGAAGGCGCAATTAGCGGCCGTCATTGGTCTGTGATCCCACAAGAACGCCGCTCTGAATTATTAGCTAAACTGAGTTAATATAAACAAGTTACATATAAATAAGAGGTTTTATGACCTCTTATTTATATTTCTATGATTACTATCATTTCTTATTCATCTGATTGACAAGACAGTGTCAATTAATGTCAAACATTGAATTATCTCGCAAACCTGCGGGTTAAGCCTTCCATTTTCTTCCAATAGCCCAATACGCTTGTAAAATGATGACCATGTTGTTAAGGGGGTCACCATGCATTATTCCAAGCCATTTCCCGGGCAAAATGAACAAATGTTCAAAGATAAATTCAGTAAGTGGCCTCGCCTTATGCGCCTGCTTGTATTACTGAGCCTCCTGCCTCCGACTATTCTGTTATTTCTCGTCCACAGTGAGTTAGCGCCCATTAAAGCGTTACATGACGTATTAATGGCCGTGACAACCCTCAATGTTGCCCTGCTCTTTTGGGGCTTAGTACTGAAAATTCGCGCCCGCAAATATTGGTATCGCAGCTACCACATCGGCAAGACCATGTTGCTGGCTATCGTGCCGATCATGGCCTGTGGCTATATCCTGCTCAAGGAGCCACCCAAAAGCCAAATGGGTCAACAACCGCTGTCGCGCACTGTTCAAATAAGCATCAATTAAACACCGTGTAGACACTTTTTTTCTGTTTTCTGAAATTTATTCGGCCTCCTCAAGGTCTTTGTCTCATAACTCCCTGATAATTTCGGTAATATTACCCTTTATCAGGTTGCTCACTGACACATAGACAATCACAGAGGTTCCCTTGCGCATTTCAGCTAAACGTCAATACTCCATTCTGATCAAACCGCTGTTATGGCTACAGCAGCGCCACTATGGCAAAGTGCTTAACCCTGCGCTGCTATGGGGCCGCAAACCCGCTCTATTCTGGCTTGTTGCCGGTTTCTTCGGCTTCTTAGATCGTAAACGTTCCCCGTTAACCCCTGTCCTGCGCTCACTGGTTTGTGTTCGCGTCTCACAACTTAATGACTGTGCGTTTTGCGTCGATGCAAACGGCATGAAATTGGCAGAACGTTGTGACTCGGAAGAGAAAATCAAAGCCCTGGCCAATTGGCAGCACAGCGATCTATTTACCGAGCAAGAACAAGCGGTTTTGTACTACACAGAAGCGATGACGATCACAGGTCAGCGCGTGACGGACGAAATGCTCAACACGCTGAAACACTGGTTCGATGAAGATGCTATGGTTGAGTTAACCGCTCTGATTGCCTTTCAAAATCTGTCAGCGAAATTTAATACCGCGCTTGATGTCCCTGAACAGGGATTTTGTTCATTACCGATTCAACCCAATGCGGCAGAGCACACCACCTCGCCTGCCGACAAGGATGAACACTAGGAGCTCGTCATGAACAGAAAAAAAATGCTGCTGGCAGGGATTCTCCTGTCATTGATCGGACTATGGATTGGTTTTGACCTCGGCCAATACTTCACGTTAGAACAAGCCAAAGCGCAACAGATTGCACTGCAAGATACCATCGCACATTCACCGCTGTTATCGAGCCTGATCTTCTTTATGCTTTATGTCGCGATCACCGCTCTGTCTGTACCGGGTGCGGCCATCATGACCTTGCTCGGCGCCGCTTTGTTCGGTTTCTGGTGGAGTCTGTTGCTCATCTCGTTTGCCAGCACCATCGGTGCCACTCTGGCCTTTTTGTTCAGCCGCTATATTCTGCGTGACTGGGTACAAGAACGCTTTGGTCACCGTTTAGCAGCCATCAATACCGGGATTGAAAAAGAAGGCCCGTTCTACTTATTCAGCCTGCGTTTAATCCCTATCTTTCCTTTCTTTTTGGTCAACCTGCTTATGGGCTTAACCCCGATCAGCACACGTCGTTTTTACTGGGTCAGTCAGGTCGGTATGCTGGCGGGCACTATGGTGTACATCAATGCGGGTACACAATTAGGCCAAATCGACACCCTCTCCGGGACCATTTCGGCCCCTGTGTTAGTGTCGTTGGTGCTGCTGGGCATTTTCCCTTTCATGGCCAAAGCCATTATGGGCTGGGTAAAGCAACGCCAAGTGTATGCTAACTGGGAAAAACCGACGCACTTTGATCAAAACATGGTGGTCATTGGTGCCGGTGCCGGCGGCTTGGTCAGCGCCTATATTGCGGCAGCCGTGAAAGCGAAAGTCACGCTGATCGAGCGCCACAAAATGGGCGGGGATTGTTTGAACACGGGTTGTGTGCCGTCCAAAGCCCTCATTCGTGCCGCGCACGCGATGTCAGAAATTACCCATGCTAAAGAATTTGGTATCACCACCGGAGACGTCAAGGTCGACTTTCAACAAGTCATGGCCCGTATTCATAACGTCATTACCAAAATTGAGCCGCACGACAGTGTGAGTCGTTACACCGACTTAGGCGTGAACTGTATCCAAGGGGATGCCACCGTGCTGTCACCCTGGGAAGTCGAAGTGAACGGCCAGCGCATTACCACCCGCAATATTGTGATTGCCACCGGGGCTCGCCCATTGGTGCCCAATATTCCGGGGCTGGATACTGTAAATTACCTAACCTCTGACACGGTGTGGTCACTGACCGAACAACCAAAGCGCTTACTGGTACTGGGCGGCGGCCCGATTGGCTGTGAATTGGCCCAGAGTTTTGCTCGCTTGGGCAGTCACATCACCTTGGTGGAAATGGCCGACCAAGTGCTGATCCGCGAAGACAGCGATGCGGCAGCATTAGTGGCTGACAAGCTGGTTCATGATGGCGTTGATGTTAAAACCGGCCATAAGGCGGTGTCCTTTGCCTCTTTCACTGATGAGCAAGGCCAACAGATTCAACACGCGGAATTGGAAGATCGCCACGGTAACATCGTGACCGTCGAATTTGATGCCGTCATGGTGGCCCTTGGCCGTGTGGCGAACGTGAAAGGGTTTGGTCTTGAGGAACTGGGGATCACCACCACAGAACGCGGAACGGTTGAGGTGAATGCGTACCTGCAGACTCAGTACCCGAACATCTTTGCTGTCGGCGATGTCGCAGGGCCATTCCAGCTCACTCATGCGGCCGCTCATCAGGCATGGTATGCGGCGGTGAACGGTTTGTTTGGTACATTCAAGAAATTCAAAGCCGATTACTCTGTATTACCTGCGGTAACGTACACGGCACCTGAACTGGCTCGTGTGGGCATCAATGAAAAAGAAGCCATTGAAAAAGGCATCGCGTTTGATGTGGTCACTTATGGCATTGATGATTTGGATCGCGCCATTACCGATGGTACCGATGAAGGCTTCATCAAAGTCATTACGCCAAAAGGCAAAGACACCATTCTTGGGGCAACCATTGTGGGACATCATGCCGGTGAGTTACTGGCGGAATTTACCTTAGCCATGCGCCATGGTTTAGGGCTGAACAAAATTTTAGGGACGGTTCACCCTTACCCAACCATGAGCGAAGCCGCCAAATACACCGCAGGCGTCTGGAAAAAAGCCAATGCCCCACAAGGTGTGTTAGCGTGGGTTGAGAAATACCACGGCTGGATGCGCCGCACGAAGGCAAACGACAACACAGCACAAAAAACGGAAGAAAAACGTGCTTGATGATAAACAGGGAACCCAACGCGTCATGAAAAACACACTGATTCGACTGGCCTTGGCCAGTCACCTTGCCCTCGCCGCTCACACGACGTGGGCAGCGGAGGATGTTGCTACCACAACGGCATCACTCTCGCCGTCTACCCCTTGGGCTGAGATTGAAAAACAAGCCTATGGGCAAACCGTTTACTTTAATGCCTGGGGTGGCAGTCAAGAAATCAACGATTACCTGCGCTGGGCGGGTCGACAGCTTAAATCCCAATACGGGGTCAACCTGAAGCATGTCAAAGTTGCCGATATTGCAGAAACCTCGCAGCGCTTGCTGGCCGAAAAAACCGCCGGAAAAAACAGTGGTGGCAGTGTCGATCTAGTATGGATCAACGGTGAAAACTTCCGTTCCATGAAACACAGTCACCTACTGTACGGGCCGTTCGTCGAAAACCTGCCTAATTGGCAATACGTGGACAAAAGCCTACCGATTGATCGCGACTTTACAGAACCGACAGAAGGCCTTGAAGCACCGTGGGGTGTGGGACAATTAGTGTTTATTCACGACACAGAAACATTGAAAAATCCCCCGCACAGTTTTGCGGAGTTACTGGACGTGGCAAAAGCCCATCCGGGCAAAATCAGCTACCCACAACCACCGGAGTTTCATGGCAGCAGTTTCCTGAAAGCCGCACTGTTAGAGCTCACTGACCAACCGGAAGAGCTCTACAAACCCATTGACAGTAACACTGAGCAGCAACGGTTTGAACGCGTCACCGCACCACTGTGGGCGTATTTAGATCAGTTACACCCTGTGGCTTGGCACAAAGGGCAGCGTTTCCCGTCGGGGACCAGTGAAACAGTACAGTTGCTGGATGATCAACAATTACTGTTGGCGATCACCTTTAACCCGAATGCCGCTAATGCCGCCATAGAGCAAGGTAACCTGGTTGAGACAGCGCAAACCTATGCGTTTACACAAGGGGCGCTCTCTAATATTCACTTCTTGGCGATCCCGTGGAATGCGAGTGCCAAAGCAGGGGCGCTGGTTGCCATCAACTTTTTACTGAGCCCTGAAGCGCAAGCACGTAAGGCGGATGCCACCTTATGGGGCGATCCGTCGGTATTAACATCAGAAACCTTGGCATACACCAAAAAACACAATCGTGATGGTAAAGGCACACAGGGGTTTAGCTTATATAAAGCCATTCCTGAGCCCCACCCAAGCTGGTTAACCGCCATTGAACTGGAGTGGCAAAAACGTTACGGCAGTTAATGATTAACAGCCCCCATGCCACTGTTTCGCCGGGAGGGTAAGCCCCTCCCGCTGTTTGAGTTTATTATGATCCATCTGCTGTACCTGCTCGCTCTGCTGTTGTGTGTTGCACCACTGATCCCAGGGCTATTAGGCGTTGTGTTACCCGCTGCCTCTTGGTTGCCACCCTTAGGCCTCAATTCCCCCAGCGCGGTCGCTTGGCAACAACTACTGAGCTGGCCGGGACTCGGTGAATCTATCGCATTATCGCTTTTCACCGGCCTAGGAAGCACGCTCCTCGCACTGCTCTTTACCTTCTTTATCTTGCGCCGTTATTGGGATACCCCACAATGGCGCCGGTTAGAAAACACCTTGTCCCCGATGCTTGCATTGCCACATGTGGCTTTTGCGATCGGTTTTGCCCTGCTGTTTGCGCCAACCGGTTGGTTTTTCCGACTGCTTGCAGCCAGTGGCTTAAATACAGATAACGCCATCAATGTGGTGCAAGACCCTTATGGGATCGGACTATTGATCGTTTTGGCGATCAAAGAGACGCCGTTTTTGCTCCTGATGAGTATTGGGGTGCTGCAACAATTGCAGGTCAAACGCTTGCTAGCCGTTTCCACCAGCCTCGGATGTACCCATCATGAGAGTTGGCACAAAGTGATTTTGCCCTTATGGCTGCCGAAGATGCGTCTGCCGTTACTGGCGGTTGCCGCTTATGGTTTATCTGTGGTCGATATCGCGCTGTTTTTGGGGCCACAGCGTCCCTCGACGTTTGCCATTCAAGTCTGGCATTGGTTCAATGAACCAGACTTACAACTGCTGCCCCGTGCGGCGGCTGGCGCGTTATTGTTATTGGCGATCACCCTCAGTGTACTGCTTGGTTTGCGTGGGCTCGAATGGCTGCTCGTTCGAGGCACGCGCGCGTGGCAACTGAACGGGCCGACAGCTTCAACCTATTGCGGACTCGTTTCTACATCTCATGCTGTGAATGGAAGGTATAACGGTGCAGGCTCTCCACAAACGCTGCACCCAGCATTGATCACACGCCTTAGGGGATGTGCGACTGCACTTCGCCGTCGCATCCCTCTGTTCGCCCCTTTTGTCCTGATCCCGCTTTTGGTGATCCCGACATTATTGGTGTGGTCGTTTGCCCAACGCTGGCGCTTTCCTGATCTTCTGCCTAGCCGCTACAGTTTTCGCTTTTGGGAACAAGAACTTGAGCCCTTGCTTACGCTCACCGGTCACAGTATGCTCCTTGCACTTGGCAGCGGGCTGATCGCCTTAGTGCTTACTATCGGTTGCCTGGAATACAAACAACGTTACCACCGGGCGATCCCTTATTGGATCCTGGCCATTCCTCTTGTCACGCCGCAGCTATCTCTGCTGTTTGGCATACAAGTGGCTACCTACTGGGTACCCGGGCAACATTTTGGGTTATGGGTTTTCTGGAGCCACCTGTTCTTCGTGTTTCCATACCTGTATTTATCACTGGAAGGGGCATGGCGCAGTTACGATGTCCGTCTCGACCAATGCAGCCGTAGTTTAGGTAAAACGGCATGGCAAACCTGGTGGCAGGTGAAACGCCCTATCGTACAGCCCGCTATCTTGATGGGATTGGCCGTGGGGATCAGTGTCAGTCTGGCGCAATACCTGCCGACACAAATGCTGGGCGCCGGCAGGATCAGCACCATCACCACAGAAGCCGTCGCTTTAGCCAGCGGGCAAGACCGCCGGGTCATGGCGATTTATGGCCTGCTGCAGGGTCTACTGCCGTTACTGTTTTTTGGTCTTGCGGTGTTCATTAACCGACGAACGTCCCGTTACTCATCGCCGTATTCATCGCAAGGACATGGGCCAAGCGATACATCTTCAACACACTCAGGGAGTCACCACGCCAATGACACTGTCCGTGGATAATTTCACGCTCTTTCAGGGCGAGCATCAACTCTTTGGCCCCTTGTCTTTTACCGTATCACACGGTGAAGTGTTCACGCTGATGGGGCCAAGTGGCTGTGGTAAATCGACGTTATTAAACGCGATTGCCGGTCACCTGACCCCACCGTTTCACTTTACCGGCAATATCACACTGGCTGAACAGGCGGTGCTGCCATTGGCATCAAACGAACGCAAAATCGGCCTGCTGTTCCAGGACGATTTATTGTTCCCCCATCTAACGGTGCGGGAGAATCTGATGTTTGGTTTGCCTAAGCGGTATCGAGGCGCAGAACGGCAAGCACGTGCTAACGAGACGTTAGCCGCTCTGTCGTTAAGTGAACAAGCCGACAAATTACCGCATGCCCTTTCCGGCGGACAGCGTGCCCGCATCAGTTTGATGCGCATGCTATTGTCTGAGCCGCAGGCTGTGTTACTGGATGAACCGTTCAGCAAATTAGACAAAACACTGCGCACCGCATTCCGTCAGTTCGTGTTTGAACAAATTCAGGCTCGCCAGATCCCGGCCATTATGGTCACTCATGATGAAGATGATGTCCCCGCTGACGGGCGCGTACTCCATTGGCCATGGCCAACAAGCACCGTTGACGCTGGATCTTCTCACTCGCATTCACAGGAACCCCCTTCATGTTAGATCGCTACGCCATCAAAGTGATTCGATGGCCGCTGAACGCCCTTTCTGCCCTACCGGATCGTCTGGGTATTACTGCCAATCAAGTCACGCTCAGCGGCTTTGTGATCGGCCTGTGTACCCTGCCTGCGCTGATGATGCAGGAATACCTCTGGGCACTGGGGTTTATTCTCGTCAATCGCATTTTTGATGGGTTAGACGGGGCGATTGCTCGGCGACAAGGGATCACCGATTGCGGTGGGTTTCTCGATATCACGCTGGATTTTTTGTTTTACTCACTGGTGCCGTTTGGCTTTGTACTGGCCAATCCGGAAGCGAATGCCGTGGCGGGCGCTTTCTTGATTTTTGCTTTCATTGGTACGGGATCGAGTTTTCTCAGCTTTGCCATCATGGCCAGCAAACGCAACATTGAAAGCCCGGTGTATAAACAGAAATCCCTGTATTACATTGGCGGGTTAACCGAAGGCACTGAGACCATTGCCTGTTTTGTGCTGTTTTGCTTACTCCCCCAACACTTTGCACTGATTGCATGGATTTTCGGTAGCTTATGTTGGGTCACCACCGCCACCCGCATCTGGGTCGGCTACCAAACGCTGAAACAGCCATAAAGCCTGTATTTCCATCCAAGATGGATCGCTTGGCAAGGTGATGAAAAACAACGCCCCTTGCCAAGCCCATTTTTCTCGCTACAATCGTCGCTCATTTTTAAAAGATACGACTTACCCATGAACCGTAAGAAGAAAATCAATGAAGCGCTGAAGAAACACCAGAAGCGCAAGAATGCTAAGTTACACCGTAGCAATAAGCCTCGTTACATTTCTAAAGCGGATCGTGCCAAATACGAAGAGCCAGCAAAAGCGGCCGGCATGACCATTGAAGAGTACATGGATTCTCTGAAAGACGCAGAAACCGAACAAGCAGCAGCGGCTGAAGCGGCAACCTCTGAAGACGCAGCTGAAAAAGCAGACGCTTAATGCAGAACTAGAGCGTTGAGCTCTGAGTTCTAGGCGCTGGGTTCTTGGCACTAAGTTCTGAGCACAGGCCTAACTGGCAGTAAGTGAACATCGGGCTGACAATGCTGACAGGCATGCCAATCACGAGATTGGCATGCCTGTTTCGTTTATGGCGCTTATCCGAAAAGAGCGATCAACGCATCCATTCACGGTGCAGCTGCTCACTGTCACCCAGATACGCCAATAGCCAATCAATGGCCGGGTTCTGGCTTTCTTTATTCCACGCCAAACAACACGGGCTGACCGGCGGCTTCACGGCCAATTGCTTCTCCACCAGCTCTCCACTGGCAATTTTCGGCAAAGCCATATGCTCTGGCACCACACAGATTCCCAAGCCGGATTTCAAACACGACATAGCACTGTGCCAATTGGGCACCATGATACGGCGCTGGTTATCCATCAACCACGTGGTTCGTTTGGGTAACACACGCGATGTGTCTTCCAAACAAATCGCCGGATACTGCGCCAATTCGTGCGCTTCCAGCTCATGCTCTGCACGCGCTAACGGGTGATCGGGCGAAACAACAAAACGCCATGCCAGCACGCCCATATCGCGATAATCAAAATGGCCGCTAACAGGCACAGCAGCAGTGGCACCAATGGCAATGTCGGCCCGTCCGTCCGCCAGGGCATCCCATACCCCGTTAAACACTTCCATGGTCAGGTGCAATTCCATATCCGGAAACTGGCGGTAAAAGTCACGCACCAGCGTATTCACGCGGCTGTCACGCACTACCGTGTCTAACGCCACCGACACACTGTGCGACCAACCATTCGCCACACGCTGGGTTTGCAGCTTTAACTGCTCCATTTGCTTAAGTAAGCCACGCGCTTCTTCAACAAAATAGGCCCCAGCCGGCGTCAATTGCACCTGACGATGTAAGCGAACAAATAAATCGACAGCCAATCGCTCTTCGATGGCTCTGACGGTGTAACTGATCGCACTGGGCACGCGATGCAGCTCTTCTGCCGCTGCGGAGAAACTGCCGCGTCGGGCGACAACATCAATCACTTGCAGGTCATTATACGAAAACATTGATCTATCCCTCACCGCAATCGTTATCGCGACATTTGACATCAAATTTTTTGAAAGCAATGGTGAAATTTTACCGTTTCACACCAGGGAAAACCATCGATAAACTACACAATATAGTAATACAGTATATAGATACCCTTTTATGACTAACCAACCTTCTAAAATTACAACATTGTGGTTTGCCTGCCTCAGTATGCTGGGCTTTTTGGCGACTGACATGTACCTCCCTGCGTTTGAAACCATTCGCGCCGATTTTAATACGTCACAGTCTTTGATTGGTTTGACGCTCAGTATCTTCTTATTGGGTATGGCATTAGGCCAGCTGATCTACGGCCCACTGTCTGACCGTATCGGCCGCATCAAGGTGTTGATGGGTGGTATGACACTGTTCAGCATCGCGTCTGTATTGTGTGCATTTGCGCCTAACGTAGAAATGATGCTATTGGCCCGTTTTGCACAAGCTCTGGGCGCATGTAGTGCGACCGTGATTTGGCAGGCTGTGGTTATTGACCGTTACGAAGGTAAAGTGTCTGAGCGCGTATTTGCCACCATCATGCCGCTTGTCGCCTTGTCTCCTGCTTTGGCGCCACTTGCGGGTGCAATGCTGGAAGGTCAGTTCGGCTGGCGCAGCATTTTCGTCGCATTGGTTGGCTTTGGTGCTGTTTTGGCCATCATGACGCTGAAAGAGCCTGAAAGTGCTAATTTGGACAAAAAACAGGAAAAAATCACGGTACAGCTTCGTCAAGACTACCGTCAGATCCTGAGTTCAAAAAAATTCATTGGTAATATGATTATCTTCGCCGCATGTTCTGCCGCGTTCTTCTCTTACCTAACCGGTTCACCATTTGTGATGTCAGCAATGGGTTACTCAGGTGCTGATATCGGCTTGAGCTACGCACCACAAACGGTGGCGTTCATCGTAGGTGGTTACGGTTGCCGTATGCTGCTGAACAAATATGACAGCCAGCAACTGCTGCCATGGATTCTGAAATTGTTCGTGGGTAGCGTGACAGTGATGTTCCTGATCTCAATGAACACAGAACCAAAAACCATCTGGCCAATCCTGATCCCATTCTGCTTCCTGGCGGTAGCGAACGGTGCGATTTACCCAATCATCATCAGTAAAGCGTTGGAAGATTTTAAAAACTGTAGTGCAACTGCAGCCGGCCTTCTGAACTTCCTGCAAACCATGGTGTGTTTCGCAGCCAGCGGTCTGGTATCGGCTTTCGCTATGTACGGCCTGATGACCGTCACCACAGCCATGTTCATCACTGGCTTCCTGGCACTGATCGGTTACGCCTTTGTGGTTAAAGCCCGCAACGAGCTAGCACTGCAGACAGCCTAATCACCGTTAGGATTGACTGAACCTCATTAAGCCACCTTCACTGTAAGGTGGCTTTTTTGATCCCGCTGCTTTTTACCGCCACATTGTTAGCTCATTCTCTACCGCTTTTCTCATCGCCCTCTCTCGCATCATCCCGGATGTTTTAACTGCTATTTCCCGATGACGCCTTCATAGCTCAACGATGTTTGTGACGCATCCAACCTGTCGCACATTATGCACTTTCGCATAAGTTCGCACTTAGGGCTTATTGTTATGCTTATCCTTATTCAGCATCTGTTGACCAAACTCAGAAAAACCGAAGATTAAAGTGGTAAATTCAAATGCATATAGTACATTCATTGAACAACTGCGATCGTGAAAAGATTTTTTATACAATTTTCTTGCATAAGATCTCACTATCGGTAATATGAATCACAGATGACAATTAATGCAGTAAGTCAGCATGAGTATTCAAGTTAAATCTATCAATAAATTTTACGGTGACACGCAGGTACTCCATAACGTTGACTTCACTTGTCAACAAGGCGAAACCTTAGTGTTGTTGGGCCCAAGTGGTGCAGGTAAGAGTTCATTACTGCGTGTGTTGAACTTATTAGAAACCGCAAACAGCGGTGAATTAAGTATCGTGAATGAAGCGTTCGATTTTTCAAAACCGATCTGTGAAAAAGCGGGACTGAAATTACGCCGTAAAGTGGGCATGGTCTTTCAGCAATACAACTTATGGCCCCACCTGACGGTCATGGAAAACCTGATTGAAGCGCCCATGAAAGTGTTAGGACAAGATAAAGCCACCGCAACGCAAGAAGCGATGACTATCTTGACCACCTTGCAACTGGCCGACAAAGCCAATGCCTGGCCACTACAACTGTCTGGCGGACAACAACAACGGGTAGCGATTGCCCGCGCGTTAATGATGAAACCGGAAGTGTTGCTGTTTGATGAGCCAACCGCTGCGCTGGATCCGGAAATCACCAACCAAGTGGTGAGCATCATTAAACAACTGAGCGAAACCGGCATTACACAGGTCGTGGTGACTCACGAAGTGGATTTTGCCAAAAAGATTGCCAGCCATGTGCTTTATCTTGAAAAAGGCCACATGGTGGAACACGGAACCAAAGAGGCCTTCACGCACCCTGCGACCCCGCAGTTTGCCGACTACCTCAACCATTAATTTTAGTCTTACTTAATTTTATCTCACGGCGCATCACACCCTGACGTGATGCTGCACATAACGACGCATGGAGTATCGCGATGAAAAAACTACTACTCGCTTCTATTATTGGCCTGACTGCATTTAGCGCAACCGCACAGGAAGAAATCAAATTCGCCATGGAAGCCACATACGCCCCGTTTGAATACATGGATGAGAACAACCAAATTCAAGGTTTCGACGTGGATCTGGCTAATGCCCTTTGTGATGTGATTGAAGCAAAATGTAGCTTCCACAACCAACCTTTTGACAGCCTGATCCCTGCGCTTAAATTCCGTCGTTATGATGCAGCTATTTCAGGGATTGATATCACCGAACAACGTTTGAAAGTCGTGAACTTTACCGATGCGTACTACGACAACTCTGCCGCTTTTGTCGCCATTAAAGGCAAAGTTGCGGATCAAAATGCCCTACAAGGCAAGCGTGTGGGTGTACAAAATGGCTCAACTCACCAGAGCTACCTGACTGAGCAAATGAATGGTGTGACGGCAGTTCCTTATGCGAGCTATCAAGACGCCTTCATTGATATGCAAAATGGCCGTATTGATTCTGTGTTCGGTGACACAGCAGTGGTTGCAGAATGGTTCAAGAAGAACAACAACCTGGTGTATGTCGGCGACCAAGTCACTAACGCCAAATACTTCGGTAACGGCTTTGGTATTGCCCTGAACAAAGACAACGAAGCGCTGCTTAACAAGCTTAACGCAGCATTGAAAACCGTCAAAGACAACGGCACTTACCAGCAAATCTTTGACAAATACTTTGGCGAATAATGACTGCCGAGGTACCCGTTACATCAGCAAGTCTGTTTATAAGTGAGTAATATATGGCGTTATCAGGTTATGCCCTGACGCTACTGGAAGCGAGCTGGGTGACCATCCAGCTCAGCTTCGCCAGTGTAGCTGTCGGTTTAGCATTAGCGGTCCTGTTTGCCGGTGGTGAGATGTCTCGGTATCGCGTCATCGCCTGGCCAACCACAGCGTTAGTCACGGTACTACGTGGTTTGCCAGAACTTTTGATTGTTCTGTTCATTTTCTTCGGCTCCACCCAAGTGCTGTTTATGATCACCGGCGAGTTCATTGAACTTAGCCCGTTCATCTCCGGGGTGATCGCCCTATCACTGATCTTTGCTGCCTATGCCGCACAAACCCTGCGGGGGGCATTGAAAGCCGTTTCTAATGGTCAACGCGAAGCAGCAAGCGCCTTGGGGATCAGCAAACACCATGCATTTATTCGTATCGTCTTGCCACAAGCCGTACGTCACGCCTTACCCGGCTTAACAAACCAATGGCTGGTGCTGCTGAAAGACACCGCATTAGTGTCTTTGATTGGCGTCACCGATTTGCTCAAGCAAGCGCAGTTAACCGCCGCTGCTACACACGAAAGTTTTACTTGGTATGCTTCTGCTGCGGCCGTGTATCTCGTCATTACGTTGATCACACAGCGTTTTGTGAAAGTGCTTGATAAGAAATACAGCGTGCAAGACGGCAACACACAAGGGGCAAGCGCATGAATGAACAGCATATCTGGCAATTAGTCCATGGCTTGGTCACCAGTTTAGAATTAACCGCTGTGTCACTGTTGGTGGGCTGCCTGTTGGCGCTGGCCATGACAATGACCCTGATCCTGCGCACACCGGTTCTGCACTGGCTTAGTCGCGGCATCATTACCCTGTTCACTGGCACCCCTTTGCTGGTACAAATCTTCCTGATTTACTACGGTCCAGGACAATTTGATGCCGTGCGAAACAGCATTGCCTGGGAATGGTTAAGCCAACCGTGGTTCTGTGCCATGTTAGCGTTAGCCTTGAATACGGCGGCCTACAGCAGCCAGTTATTCAAAGGGGCGTTTAATGCGATCCCTTCTGGCCAATGGCAAGCGTGCCGTGCATTAGGTATGGACACCAAGGTGACGTTAGGGGTATTGCTGCCCTACGCGATTCGCCGTGCTATTCCGGCGTACTCCAATGAAGTGATTCTGGTATTCAAAGGCACCTCGCTGGCCAGTACAATCACCATTATGGACATCATGGGCTATGCCCAACGGATCAATGCCCAAACTTACGACACCTTGGTCGTGTTCAGTGTCGCAGGCGCGTTCTATTTAGCAGTGAATGGTTGCTTAACGCTTATTTTTCGTCAGATCGAGAAAAAAGCCCTCGCGTTTGAAACCGCACGTTAGCATTCATCGATATCACTTCTTCAATCGCCTATCAGCCATAAAATTCCCCCTTTACCGGGAATTTTATGGCTGACTTTCCATGGCACTTTACGTGTCATGGGATTTGAACACTGAAACACAAAAGCACACATCTCATTCACTACGCGCCCTGTTTTTCATACATTGCAATAGTTTCTTTCTCGGAATGTATGATATCGATTACATTTTCACGCATTCTATACGATAAAATGTGTAAAAACCGTACCCCATTCCTTAAATCCAACAAAACCACATTTTCATATTTTTTAATAATTGATCATTTATAAATATATTTATTATTTATTTATTCACCTTTCCGTTTCACTTCAAAAAACCACACTCTGCTTATTAATTCTTGTGCCTAACGCATTGAATCGCAGAATCTCCATCCCTTACCATTCCTTGAAAATATATTTATCACTTTTATGAACTCCCATTATTCCCTCCTGAACAGGCAGATAACTCTATGGATAATCGTCTTAGCATGTCAGATAAAAAGGTGAAAACGCGCGAATGGATGGCTTTTTTTTTCATCACCGTTGTCCTTTTCCCGCTCCTCAGTGTCATCGCCGTCGGTGGTTACGGTTTTACCGTCTGGATGTTGCAGCTCTTTGTGTTTGGACCTCCCGGTCACGGGATCTAACGCAAAAGCACTATCAAGGAACGACATAAAGAGAATCAACAATGAAAGCATTTCTAAAAAAAGCATGGCAGACGTTTTCGCGTCCAAGCGTGCACATCAGTTTGGGTGTTTTAACCCTTGGCGGCTTTATTGCAGGCATCCTGTTTTGGGGTGGGTTTAATACGGCACTTGAAGCCACCAATACCGAAGCCTTCTGCGTCAGCTGTCACGCAGATAACGTCGCCCCAGAATACGCAGGCACCATTCACGACAAAAACCGCTCAGGGGTACGTGCCACTTGTCCGGACTGCCACGTACCGCATGATTGGACCGCAAAAATCTCCCGTAAAATTCAAGCCAGCAAAGAAGTGTTCGCGCACGTTGCCGGTTTTATCGACACGCCGGAGAAATTTGAAGATCGCCGACTCACTCTGGCCCAGCACGAATGGGATCGCTTCAGTGCCAATAAATCACTGGAATGCCGCAATTGCCATGACTACGACGGCATGGATTTCAGCAAAATGTCGGCAACAGCCCGTGTACAAATGAAAAATGCCGCTGAGCGTGACCAAAGCTGCGTGGACTGCCACAAAGGGATTGCGCACCACCTGCCTAAGAACATGGATAGCAGCGGCGGCTTGGTATCAGAGCTGATGCAACTGGCCAATCAAACCCGTTACCGTGATGGCGAAACGGTATACAGCGTGCGTTATCTGCCCGTTTATGAAGACAGCGCCCTAACCAAAGAAGCCGGACTGTTGAATCCTGCATCCGCAGTGAAGATCTTGTCGGAAAACAAAGATGCTGTTGAAGTCGAAATTGCGGGCTGGCGTAAAGACAAAGGCTATGGCCGCGTGATTCAGGAAGACTTCGGCATGAACATCGCGGTGGCTTCACTGCTGAAAGAGAGCGCACAGAACGATCAGATCGTCAGCCGCTACGAAGAGAAAGTGGATGAGCTGACTGGCCTGCCATGGCAGCGTGTGACAGCAACAGTGTGGATGCCAAAAGATTCCCTGATCAACGACATCACACCGGTATGGGAAAAAGCCCGTTCGGCTTACACCACCAACTGTTCGGTCTGTCATACCCAACCGGCGGAAGCCCATTTTGATGCCAACACTTGGCCGGGCATGTTCAACGGTATGCTGGCATTCGTGAACTTTGACCGTGACAGCGAAGCCCTGGTACTCAAGTACCTGCAAAAGCATTCGTCTGATTTTTCTAAAGACGCACACTAAGCAATGGATGGAGTAACCTCACTATGTCTTTAACCCGAAGAAGTTTCCTTAAAGGCCTGGCGACCACCAGCGCAGTGGGCGTCATTGGCCCAAGTTTATTGACCAGTCATAAAGCGTTTGCGGTAGAAACCACTGGCTCGTGGAAGGTCTCTGGCTCTCACTGGGGAGCATTCCGTGCCCACGTGTATGCAGGGAAAGTACAAGATATCCAGCCGATTGAAGTCGATCAGCATCCGACCGAAATGCTTAACGGTATCAAAGGGATCATCTACAGCCCTTCTCGTGTACGCTACCCCATGGTGCGTTTAGAGTGGCTGAAAAAACACAAATACAGCGCAGAAACCCGAGGTGATAACCGCTTTATTCGTGTCACGTGGGATGAAGCCTTAGATTTGTTCTACCGCGAACTGGAACGTATTCAAAAAGACTACGGTCCATGGGCACTGCATGCCGGACAAACGGGCTGGCGTCAAACTGGCCAGTTCCACAGCTGTACCAGCCACATGCAACGCGCGGTGGGTATGCACGGCAATTTCATCACCAAAGTCGGTGACTACTCGACAGGTGCAGGCCAAACCATTCTGCCGTATGTGCTGGGTTCTACCGAAGTGTACGCACAAGGCACCTCGTGGTCTGAAATTCTGGATAACAGCAAGAACATCGTGCTGTGGGCAAATGATCCCGTCAAAAACCTGCAGGTGGGCTGGAACTGTGAAACCCATGAGTCGTACCCGTTTCTGGCGCAATTAAAAGCCAAGGTTGAAAGCGGCGAGATCAATGTCGTATCGGTCGATCCGGTCAAGAACAAAACCCAACGTTATTTGGGTAACGATCACCTCTACATCAACCCGCAAACTGATGTGGCGTTCATGCTGGCGGTCGCCCATACCCTGTACAACGAAGAGTTGTATGATAAAGACTTCATCAAGATGTACTGTCTCGGCTTTGAAGACTTCATCAATTACGTTCAGGGAAAAACCAAAGATCGTATCGAAAAATCCCCGGAATGGGCGGCACCGATCTGTGGCGTATCAGCCGATGGCATTCGAGACTTTGCCCGTATGCTGGTTTCTGGCCGTACGCAAATTTTGTTTGGCTGGTGTATTCAACGCCAGGAACACGGTGAACAACCGTATTGGATGGGCGCAGTGATCGCGGCCATGGTCGGGCAAATTGGCCTGCCGGGTGGCGGGATTTCCTATGGTCATCACTACAGTGGCATTGGTGTGCCTTCAACCGGCTTTGCCGCGCCGGGTGGTTTCCCACGTAATGTCGATGAGGGCTTTAAACCAAAGTGGGATAACAACGACTTTAATGGCTACAGCCGCACCATTCCGGTTGCGCGTTGGGTAGATTGCCTGTTAGAGCCGGGCAAAACCATCCGCTATAACGGCAGCAACGTGATCCTGCCAGAGTACAAAATGATGGTGATCAGCGGTAATAACCCGTGGCATCACCATCAGGATCGTAACCGCATGAAGCGTGCTTTTCAGAAACTGCAAACCGTGGTGACCATTGATTATGCCTGGACGGCTACCTGTCGCTTCTCAGACATCGTACTGCCTGCCTGTACCCAATTTGAACGTAACGATATTGATGTCTATGGCTCCTACAGTGGCCGAGGTTTGCTGGCGATGCACAAACTGGTTGATCCGCTATACCAGTCAAAATCGGACTTTGATATCTTTACCGAACTCACCCGCCGTTTCGGTCGCCATAAAGAATACACCCGTGGCATGGATGAAATGGAATGGGTACGTTCGCTGTACGCCGATTGTCAGGCGGCCAACAAAGGCCAATTTACCATGCCGGACTTTGATACATTCTGGGCGCAGGGCTTATTAGATTTCGGCACTGGTAAACCGTGGGTACGCCACGCCGATTTCCGTCAAGATCCTGAAATCAACGCCTTGGGGACACCGTCAGGCTTTATCGAAATCACCAGTCGTAAGATTGCTCGCTATGGTTACGACCATTGCCAAGGGCATCCGATGTGGTTTGAAAAGAGCGAACGCTCTCATGGTGGTCCAGGCTCTCTGAAACATCCGTTTTGGATGCAATCTTGCCACCCGGATAAGCGCCTGCACTCTCAAATGTGTGAGTCGGAATCTTTCCGTGCCACCTATGCGGTACAAGGGCGTGAACCGGTTTACATCAACCCGGAAGACGCGGCAGCCAAAGGCATTCATGATGGCGATCTCGTACGGGTATTTAACGACCGGGGACAATTGCTGGCCGGTGCTGTGCTGAGTGACAGCTACCCTCGCGGTGTGATCCGCATTGAAGAAGGCGCTTGGTATGGCCCGCTGAATGAAAAAGTCGGTGCAATTGACACCTATGGCGATCCAAACACCTTAACGCAGGACATTCCGTCGTCGGAACTGGCACAAGCCACCAGCGCCAATACGTGCTTGGTCGATTTTGAAAAGTACACCGGTACCGTACCACCGGTCACCGCGTTTGGTGGGCCGATTGAAGTGAGCCAGACCTTAACACAGCTATAGTCGGCCATTCGATAATCACACTAACAGTACGCCCTCGTCCCAGCTTAACCATATCTCATCGATGGTCGGGATTAGGGCGTTACTTTTCTCACATGACCATGTCATAGCGCCTCCTCGGTTTACACTCCAGGCGTATGATCATCACGCTTTTCTCGAACAACATCACACCCACTTATGCCACATTGACGCCTGAAACGGTCAACTTCTGCCCGTTTTTCTGTGAACAGAGTGAACGTGCGTGTGATAACGGTTACATATCGCTTACTTACTGATTTTAAACGATCAATATCCCATTACATGAAAAGGCTGTGTAAGTCGATTGCACTGTTTTCACAGACGCGGTTTAATAGCCCCATTGGCCGGTGAATGTCCTATTCATCCGGTCACCCATTTCAAATTTCAAGACAAGTGCCATAAATCCGTGTCGATAACAAGGAGCCTTCATGGCGACCATTAAAGATGTGGCGAAAGCCGCTGGCGTTTCTGTTGCCACCGTCTCTCGTGTGATTAACCAATCCCCGAAAGCCAGTCAGGCATCCATTGCCGCTGTCACCGCAGCAATGAGCGCGCTGGGTTATCGTCCCAATGCCAATGCACGCGCACTGGTGAGCCAATCCACCAATACGGTCGGCGTGGTGGTGGGTGATGTCTCAGACCCTTTTTTCGGTGTGATGCTAAAAGCCATTGACCACGTGGTACGCCAACAGGGCAAACAACTGCTGATTGGTAACGGCTACCATGATGCACAAACCGAACGTGAAGCCATTGAACTGCTGATCAACAGTCGCTGTGACTCCTTAATCATTCACAGCAAGGGCTTATCCAACGATGAGTTGATCCGCTACGCTGAAGAAGTGCCGGGCCTTGTTGTGATCAACCGCTATATTCCCGAAATCGCCACCCGCTGCATTGCGTTAGACAACTACAAAGGGGCGTATCTGGCCACAGAACATTTGATCAAACACGGCCACCAGCATATTGGTTATATTTGCTCTAACCACGATATCGAAGATACTGAACAACGTAAGGCCGGTTATCTGGCCGCACTGGCTGAGCATGGCCTTCCTCATAATGACAGTTACATAGAGTACGGCACGCCGGATGAACAAGGGGGCGAGTCAGCCATGATCGCCCTGCTCTCGAAGCAACTGCCGATCACGGCGATTGCAACTTATAACGACTACATGGCGGCGGGCAGCCTATCGGTATTGGAAGATAATCATATTCAGGTGCCAGAAACCTTATCCCTGATAGGCTTCGATGATGGCTTGATTGCGAAATATCTCCACCCGAAATTAACCACGATTCGCTACCCGATCCACATCATGGCAGAACAAGCCGCGATGCTATCGTTAAAGCTGGCGCAGAAAGATGCCGGGGAAGCGACCGTACGCATGTTCGTTCCCACCCTGGTAAAACGCCATTCTGTTGGCCGTGCCACAGGCGAATAATGCTTACGCATTGATATAAAAAAGATAGCTTGAACAATAACAACAACGAGAACAACAAAAAGGGGAACGCTCACCGCAGGCAGCGCTCCCAAACACAGAGGATGTTATGCAAAACCTTCCAGAACAATTGGCGTTTATCCTAGAGCTGGATCGCCTGAAAGCCGTTTACCGCCAGACCACGGTGAAAGCCGACAACAACCGTCAGGAAAACAGTGCCGAACACAGCTGGCACATCGCCCTGATGGCTAACGTACTGAGTGAATACACTGAAGAGCCGGTAGATGTAAACCGCTCGGTCATGATGCTATTGATCCACGATATTGTGGAAATTGATGCCGGTGACACATTTGCCTTTGCCGCGCAGCAAGAGTTAGATGGTCAGGAAGACAAAGAAATTGAGGCGGCAAATCGCCTGTTTGGCTTATTACCGACGGCTCAGTTTGAGCAAATGAAAGCACTGTGGTTGGAGTTCGAACAAGCGCAAACTGCCGATGCCCGCTTTGCAAAAGGCATGGATCGCATTCTGCCGTTGCTACAAAACATGGCGAACGGTGGCGGTAGCTGGGTACGTCACGGTGTCACAAAGTCACAAGTACTAAAACGTAACGAATACCTGCAGCAAGTCACGCCAAAACTGTGGCAATACGCCTGCCAGCAGATTGATCTGGCCGTGGCGAACGGTTGGTTAAAAGACGCTTGTTAAAAGACGCTTAATCGCCTTCTGTTTGCTCTTTATCGACAAACAAAGAGAAAGCGCTCATACAAAGTAATACACAAAGCGCCGCAAGACACAAAGAGTCACAATACACAAAGAGCCACATGACGTGGCTCTTTTGCTTTTTATGTCTGCTTTTTTCGACGAAAGCACAGTTAACACTTAAGCAAGCGTAAACTGATAAGTCGTATTGTGCTGGTAACGTTCACCCGTTCGAAGAATCGCTTGATGCGGCCACTCTGGATGGTTAGGGGCATCAGGTAAGTATTCCGTTTCTAAACAGAAGCCTTGGTATGCTTGATATGTGCCACTACGCGATGGATTACCGCCCAAATAGTTACCCGTGTAGAGCTGCACTGCCGGCTTGGTGGTCATCACCGCCATGGTAATACGCTGATCCGGCGACACGGCTTGCATCGCCACGGTTTGACCATCGGTCACAGACGGTGATAACACAAACGCATGATCATAGCCTTTAGCCAGTTGTTGCTCGTCGTCTTTCAGAAAATCCTGACCAATGGTTTTTGGCGTTTGGAAATCAAACCCAGTCCCCGTTACCGCTTTCCACTCCCCCAACGGAATACCGACCGCATTCGTCGGTACAAACGCATCTGCAGTAATCGTCAATGTGTGTGACAAGCAGTCACTGCCCTGCTCTGCACCGGCCAAATTGAAGTACGCATGATTCGTGAAATTCACCGGACAGGCTTTATCACACGTCGCATCATAATGAATGGTCAACGCATTATCGTCCGTCAGTGTAAATGTCACCGTTGCAGAAAGTTGCCCCGGGAAGCCCTGATCGCCATCTTCAGAATGCAGAGCAAACACCACATGCGAATCACTTAGTTCGTCTACCAGCCAACGGCGCTGATGGAAACCGGCTGGCCCACCATGAAGGGTATTCCCCGCCTGATTCACAGCGACCTGATACGCGGTGCCATCAATAGTGAATTGCCCGTTCGCCAGACGGTTAGCATAACGCCCGACTGTGGCCCCCATATAGGCAGACTGCTGTTGAAAATCGGCTAAGGTGGCACAGCCCAACACCACTTCACGGTGCTCATCATCTACAGGCAGCGTACAGCTGATCCACGTGGCACCGATATCCATCAATGTCGCGGTCATGCCGGCTTGGTTCGTCAAGGTATAAAGTTGTGCCGGTTGACCGTCTGCCGCCAAATCGCGGCGCATACTGTCATACAATCCCGCAAGGTGTTGTGGGTACGTCATTATCAATAGCCTTCTGTGCAAGTCATTCAAAATGAAAACGTTTAGACGACCGACTGAATAAATTGTCAGGACGTCCTTATGATTGTGTCACGCAGTGTATCAATGACAGCCGGCTACATTCTGTGATCATTAACACAAGAGTGTAAACGTTTACACGTCAATATGCATGCAGCATTTGTCAATCGCCATTTTCATTGAACGCCACAGGTATTACCAAAAAGTATGAGGGCATTCCATTTTATCCATGAAACTCGCTTTCACCGCTAAATAAAAGCCTGATTGAGCACTCGAATCCTCAATTTATACCTATTAGGTAGAAATTAATATGCAACGAGAAGCATCAAAACACTATACTTAGCTTGTTTTGGGGATTTCATGGACGATGTATGAAAAGAGCACTTATTCGCTTTTTTATCTTGTTGATTTCACTGCTTTCTGCAACGTTAGCAGGCAGTTACTATATCTATAATGAAGATGCACAACAGTTAAAGCGAAGTATCCAAGAACGCGAGTTAAGTCGCCACCAATCCTCGTTACACATCACCCAACTGCAATTTGATCCCATCTTAAATGGTATTCACTACTTAACGTATAAAGTGAAAGAACTGGCCCGCAGTCCAATCAGTGACGCCGAGCGCAAAGCCAGTTTAGAAGCCACCTTTACCCAAGTCGCCACTGCACGTGCGAACTACCAAGAAATTCGCCTGATTAACCAAGACGGTGATGATGTGATTCATGTTTATAATCCATCGACCACCACTGCGTATGCCAATCCTCTCGCACCGGCGGTGCCAGATAATGCCCAAAACAATATCAAAGAGGCGACGACTGACACCGATAAGCACCTAAGACCCTTTGTACAACATGCACTTAACAGTACCCCAGACAGAATCTATACGTCCCAATTCGACTTATATCAAAATGATGAATTCAATGCGCCCATTCCTGTACTGCGTTTTATCAGCCATTTCACCATCAACGATAAAAGCTGGCTGTTGACCGTCAATTACCGTGGACAGGATTACCTGAACCAACTCATCGACTTGTATAAAACAGACAAACAAAGCGACAACGCGCACCCTATTGATACATGGTTAATCAATAATGAAGGACAGTGGTTACTGGGGCCAGATAAACAAAACCAACCGACTTTCATGCCGACAGAACATGACCCCGGCATTGCCGAATTCAATGATGGGTATGCCATGCTGTGGGCTGACATTCGAAAAAAGAACAGCGGTCAAATACTGATCGACGATTATCTCTATACCTACACCCGCTTTTTCTCTGAACCCACACACAGCTCTCCCCAGCAGTTAACCCTGCCTTTTCAGGGCGCAGATCTGCCGTGGACGCTTATCACACGGGTCAATATGCACAACGCCATTATTGATCAGGCTTATTCACAGCAGCGAATGTATAAGTTCCTGATTTTCACTGTATTGGTCATGACATTAGTGGCCGGTGCTGGCGTTTTTGCCTGGCATTTATACCAAGCACTGAAAACACAAAAAAAGCTCTATACCAAAGTGAATGACAGTGCGCTTAAGTATGCCACCGTATTGCAGCATGCACCGGATGGTTTACTGACCATGGATAAGCATCGCCGCATTCTGACGATTAACGATGCCGCGAAACACATTTTATCGTGTGATGATGACACGGAGCATTTACCTAAGCCCATGGAGCAATTGATCAAAAACCCCCAGATCCGCAAGCAACTCAATGCACTGGTGGCGCAATTTTGTACGTTTCACAATACCAATGGTGATGTCATTAAATGTCAGTTACATATTCATACCTTCAAAACTCACCATATTGAAGTCATCGCCACCAGCACGTCGTACAGTTCCAGCAGCGAAATCCTGCTGAACCTGCGGGATGTGACAGACTGGATAGAGCGTGAAGAAAAACTCAAGAGTATGTCGTGGGCACTGGAGCAAAGTCAGGATGCTATTTTGATCACCGACAACAAGGGGATCGTGGAATACGTGAACCCGTCTTTTGAACGCTACAACAAAGTCATGGCGGATAGTGTGATTGGCACACAATCCACCGCCTTATTGAAAAAAAGCCTGCCCAGTGCCAAAGAGCTCCGTTCTGTACAACAGCAGTTGCGTCAGGGCAAAGTGATCCAGCGTGTTATCGCCCATCGCACACCGGACAGTACGGTCTGGTATGAAGAAAAAACCATTTCACCCATCGTGAACCATGAAGGCGTGATCAGTCACTACATCTCTACCGGAAAAGACATTACCGAACGTGTGCTGTCAGAAAATCACCTTCACAGAGTCGCACACTACGATTACCTGACAGAATTGCCTAATCGCATGCTGTTGCAGTCGCATCTTGAGCAGGCCATTGAGGCCTATACCAAACACCATCAGCAAATTGCACTACTGATGTTGGATATTGACCACTTTAAACAGATCAATGATTCCTTAGGGCACGAAACCGGTGATCTGGTTTTACAAGCTATCGCGAAACGCCTGCAAGATACCTTACGAGAACATGACTTCCTCGCTCGCTTAGGGGGGAATGAATTTGCCATATTAGTGACCAATGCCGTCACGCACGACAAAATCGGCGCCCTCGCCCATCGTTTATTAGGTGTATTAAGTACACCGCTGACCATCAATAACAGCGAGTTATACCTCACTGCCAGTTTAGGGATCGGCCTGCTACCGGATGATACCGATGAAGTCGAACACCTGAGCAAAAATACCGAGATTGCGCTGTATCAAGCCAAAGCCGAAGGGCGTAATCGATTCTGCTTTTATACGCGGGAAATGGGACTGGAAACGGCGAAACAAGTCAATCTCGAATCCTCCTTACGCCAGAGCTTAGGCTCGGCCCGTTATGAGTTGTATTACCAACCGAAAGTCGATGCGACGACACACCATATTTGTGGGGTGGAAGCCTTATTACGCTGGCATAATGATAAAGGGGAAATCCAGTCCCCGATGGATGTCATCCCGATCTTAGAGCGCTCCGGCCTAATCATTGAGGCGGGTGAACACATGATCCATCAAGCTTGTGAGCAATTAGCCCAATGGCAACGCAAGGGGCTGTACCTTAATTTTGCTCTCAATATATCAGCCCGCCAGTTACTCAATTCCAACCTGGTGGAGACGGTCCAGCGTGCCATCTTGCAATCTGGCTGTAATCCCTCTTATTTAGAACTGGAAATCACCGAAAGCGTCATCATGACCGATGTGAAAACGGCGCTGGATAAACTGATCAAATTGGAAGCGCTCGGCGTTAGAATCGCCATTGATGATTTTGGCACCGGCTACTCTTCCCTCGCCTATCTCAGTCGCTTCCCCACGCACATTTTGAAAATCGATCGGGAATTTGTAAAAGATTTACCCTGGAATAAAGACAATATCGCCATCACCCGCTCTGTGGTCGAGCTGGCCCATAACCTGAACATGCGTGTAGTGGCAGAGGGGGTGGAATATGATTCACAAGAGGCCTTCTTATCCCAAATTGGAGTAGAAGAATTTCAGGGCTATTTGTTTGGTAAACCCGTCCCCATTCCACTCTTTGAGAAACTCTATTTGAATGTCAGCCCAGAAGCGGTGTTTTGAGCATGAAGGACACGGACTGAAAACACCCTTTAACCGCTGTTTAGGTCGGGAATACGTGGATAAGGCACCAAGCAGAGATGCATCACACCGACACTTGGGTATATAATTTATATTCAAGCTACCTCAAGATGCAGGATTCAGAGTGAGGTAACTTGGGTATATACCAGTTCATATGTGTAAACAGGAATCTTATGAGTTTTAGTGAACACTTAGACAACTTCATTAAACAGCGTGAGCAGCAAGGCCAAGCACCGGGGCAATCTTATAAACGTAAACACGTTATCCAAGACCCGACGAACCAGAGCCTTGCCCGTGAAGCGCTTGCCAAAGCGCAGGAAGAAGCGTCATTGCAGGCCACCGTTGAAACGAAGCTGCCTCATTACCGTATTAATGGCCGTTGCGTAACCGATAACGAAGCGCATGCGTTACACCAACTGGAAACGGCATCAGCACCGGCTAACCCTGAACGCATTGCTTATATTGAACAGTTGCGTAAATCCCTAAAATTGAAAAAGCGCAGTTAAGGCTGCGCCCATTCACGCACAACGCAATACCCTTCCCTCTCAACGTACATAACCCTTCTCGCTTTCTTTAAGATATTGGTTATTTTCACGACGTTTCTCATCTGATAAAAATCATCCCCCGCAAAGTTATCGCATATTCCCGAAAAATTTGCGTAAATAACCATTTAAAACGTCGTTTTATTGTTGATATCACAGATTTAATTACCGTATAGGAAGAAAATTCTTATTTATTAAACAAGAATTTTTAAAAAATATCGTTTATTTTTCAACCACAACTTCACTATTTGAGAAACACCTGTAAGCTGAACAAAAATCAACCGATTCAGAATTAGACGTAACATCTCAATTACAAGCAGTATTCTCACCCGTATTCTGCTAAGTGCGTATTCCATTTATGGAAATCATAAATAGCCTACTGATTTACTTTGCCTGAACACCCAAAATCCCTCCCTGCCTTCTCATGCTGCTTCATTAACAATCGTCGAGCATGAATTCAAGGTTTAGATCATACTAACAACCTTGATTAACCAAATATTTTCACTTTGGAGAAAATCACCCACAAAACACTACGAATAAAACATATTTGCATCGTAACGCCTACACTATTAGTGGATAAATGGCAATATAGGCAGTCGCCTTTTTAGGGAGTAAACTTGCCTTCTAAAAAAACAATGAAAAGACATAATCATGAACTCTATAATACAAGTAAGCGAACTAGATTCGTTTCTCATTGCGATTATTGTGCTTTTTCTTGGCTACTTCATTAATAGCAAAGTTAAGGTATTCCGGAAGTACAACATTCCTGAGCCTATTGTTGGTGGTTTAGTTGTTGCTATCGTTATTACGATCATGCATACACAAGGATATGACATCACTTTCCAGCTCAGCCTGAAAGACACATTAATGCAGATGTTTTTCGCCACTGTTGGCCTTGCCGCTAGTTTCAAACTTTTGGCCAAAGGTGGTTCTCGCGTCTTCTTATTTTTAGGCGTCGCGACGCTGTTCATCGTGATCCAAAATGCCGTTGGCGTCAGCATGAGCAAACTGCTGGGCTTGGATCCCCTGCTTGGCCTGATGGTGGGTTCTATTACCCTCTCTGGTGGTCACGGAACCGGTGCAGCATGGTCACAAACGTTTGCCGACAACTACGGCCTGCATACGCTTGAACTGTCGATGGCTGCAGCAACCTTTGGCCTGGTTATGGGCGGTATCATTGGTGGCCCAGTCGCACAGCGTTTGATCGACAAATTTAATCTGAGATCAGATTTCGGTGGACCTGGTGCCAATCACCACATCGATCACCCTGATCTGGTGACATACAGCGAATTTGAAGAAGATCGTATTACGTCGAAAAATACCATCGAGACCCTGTTCATTCTTTTGATCTGTGTAGCAGGTGCAGCACACGTCAAAGAAATCATCGACAGTTTCGGTATTAGCTGGCTACGCATTCCTGATTTTGTGTACTCACTGTTTATCGGTGTCTTCATCACCAACGTGTGTGAATCCACCAAGGTATACAAGATCAACCATGAAACCGTGGATGCATTGGGTACGATTTCCCTGTCACTGTTCCTGGCGATGGCGCTAATGAGCCTTCAGTTATGGGAACTACTAGGACTTGCCCTGCCTATGTTGGCTATCTTGGCGGTACAAACTGTGGTGTTGGCTATCTTTGCCTACTTTGTGACGTTCCGTCTGATGGGGAAGAACTATGACGCAGCAGTCATTGCTGGCGGTCACTGTGGCTTTGGTATGGGTGCAACCCCGACAGCCGTGATGAACATGGGCTCATTGGTATCGCGCAATGGTCCGTCACCACAAGCCTTCATGGTGGTGCCAATTGTCGGCGCGTTCTTTATCGATGTGGCGAACCTCATCGTGCTGCAAGCGTACATCAGCTTCTTGCACTAATCGATTTTGCACTGATACTTTTGCATCTTGCATACACAAAGGCCAAGTCTTCGACTTGGCCTTTTCTGTTTTTGCATTCTGCATCTATGATTACTAGATAACGATAAAAAACGATCACAACACAATCATCACAACACGTTGAGGGCGCCATCTGTCTTTGGTTTCACCGTTGTTATGCCTTGGCATACGACACTGAGACCTTTATTCGCAGCCGTGCTAAGCGGTACATTCAAAGACGAACCGACGGAGTATTCACAATGCTAGGTGAGAATCACGCACTCTTCATCGAATTCCCGGAATTACAAGATAAGATCAAGGAGTTGAAAAACAGCGATGAACACTTTAAGCAAATGTCTGACCGCTATCACCACCTTGACCATAAAATACGTGGCCTTGAATGTAACAACATCCCTACCGACGACACCCACTTCACCCAACTGAAACTCGAGCGTCTGCAACTGAAAGACAAACTCTACAGCCTCTTATCCAATTAACGTGGTATTTAGCCTCATCATCACGTTTTTATCGCTTCAGCCTTGTTTCAAGGCTGAAGCCACACTTCGTTACAGATTTCTCTCCTGACTAGAAGTACACCACCTATTCACTAACATGCTGAATTATCAACAAAGAAAATGTGAAAATGTTATGAACAACTCAAGAACGCAGAGTCGCAATTGTAACGATGTGTTTCAAGTGGTTTCCTAATAAAAAATAGTTGTTAGAATCCGCGCACCTTTAGCAGCAATACAACTTTTGTTGATAAAGACAAAAAATTTTAGAGTAGGCGCAGCAAACAGAATAAACGTCTTTTGCTGCTATCGTCGTGGTGACTGAGAACAACATGAAAAAATTCGATAAAGCTATGCAGATCCTGTTCGCAGGTTTCTGTATCAACCTGTGTATGGGTATCTTGTACGCATGGAGTGTATTCAAACAAGCACTAGTGGTTGACCTGGGTTGGTCAAACGCTGATGCATCTATGCCATATACCGTTGCTGTAATTACGTTCGCAGCTTCTCTGCTTGTTGCAGGTGTACTACAAGACCGCATGGGTCCACGCCGTATCCTTATCCTGGGTACTGTGATGGTTGGCCTGGGCATGATCATTTCTAGCTTTGCGACGTCTCCACTGCTACTTATCGTTACATTCGGCCTACTAACAGGTTGTGGTATCGGTTTCGGTTACGCGTGTCTTGCGCCGTCTGCAATGAAGTGGTTCCACCCTTCTAAGAAAGGTATGGTTAACGGCCTTATCGCAGCAGGTTTCGGTCTTGCAGCGGTTTACCTTGCACCACTGACTTCTATGCTGATCAGCACTTACGGTATCAACACCAGCTTCCTGATCCTAGGTGGTGCAGTATTGGTAATTGCCGTTCCACTAGCATGTACTATCAACAACCCACCAGCAGACTACACACCAGTTGCGCCAGCGAGCGCGGCAGGCAAGCCAGCGTCTAAGCCTGTTGACATCAACTGGCGTGCAATGGTTAAAACACCACAGTTCTACTCTCTGTGGGTAATGTTTGCACTTGCTTCATCTGCTGGCCTAATGGTTATCGGTAACATCACGTCTATCGCTGCACAGCAGGCGAACATCACTCAGGCGGCTTACCTGGTTGTTATCCTGTCTATCTTCAACTCTGGTGGCCGTGTGGCTGCGGGTATGTTGTCTGATAAGATCGGTGGTGTGAAAACCCTGATGATCGCCTTCATCATGCAGGGCATCAACATGGCGCTATTCGCTACCTTCACATCAGACTTCACGCTGATGATCGGTGCGGCACTGGCGGGTGTGGGTTACGGTACGCTTCTAGCAGTATTCCCTTCAATCACTGCTGACTACTACGGCCTGAAAAACTACGGCGCGAACTACGGCGTACTGTACACAGCTTGGGGTGTGAGTGGCTTCATCGGCCCTGTGGTTGCAGCTGTGGCGGTTGATACAACCGGTACTTACACACTGGCTTACACCATCTGTGCGGCAATGATGGCAGTGGCAGTATTCCTGTCGTTCATCACTAAGCCTGTGGATGCAGAAGCGCTAGAGAAGAAACTGGCTAACGCTTAATCTCTCTGCGTCTCCTCACCACGGTGAGGGTCAAGGTAAAAAAAAAGCACAGCGTAGGCTGTGCTTTTTTGTATCTGCGTATTCGGTTTTCACCGTAATTATGCCATTGCCTTCAGGTGTTTTTTTACCTTCTTGGCGGCCATTTGACGCTTCAATGGCGACAAGTAATCAATGAACAAATTGCCTTGTAGGTGGTCGATTTCATGCTGCATCGCAATCGCCAAGAAATCATCGCTTTCAATCGTGATAGGGTTTCCTTCACGATCTAGCGCTTCCACAACCACAGACGTGTAACGCTCAACATCTGCGTAGTACTCAGGTACAGAGAGACAACCTTCCTGCCCCATTTCCTTACCGTCGCCGCTAACGATTTCCGGGTTAATCAGTACCAATGGCTGATTGCGCTCTTCAGACAAATCAATCACCACAACCGCTTCTTTACGCCCTACCTGAATCGATGCCAAACCGATACCATTACCTGTGGTGTACATGGTTTCTAGCATGTCATCAATCAAAGGCTGCACGGCTGCAATGTCCGTTACCTTTTCTGCTTTCTCTTTTAGACGTGGATCAGGAATTGTCAGAATGTCTAAAACCGCCATAAACTTTTACTCTCTGTTTGTTAATGCGTGAGACTTACCGCTTTACCACGCGGGTATTGGCATACAAATCATGCCACGCGGTTTTCTCTTTACTGTAGCCCGCCCATAAATACCCCAAATACAGCGGGATTGCACCTACGATTTTCATCACGGCACGTTTTAATGCTTGCAAAGGGGATATCCGGCCACCATATTGGTGTTCGACTTTAATGCCAAGTAACCACTTTCCATGTGTTCCTTGTAGCGGAGTACATTCCATCCCTGCGCTGTATAACACCCAAATCACAAACAGCATGTCACGACGCATATTACGCTCACTGAGAAACATCACACGCTCAGCCTCACTGTTCTGGCCATCCAAATACGCCATCATGCTGACATAAAAATCTTGAAAGTAAGGCGAAACCGTCACAACGATTATGAAGATGGGGATAAGATCCAATAAATACGCGGCCAATCGATGCCAGAAGCCAACACTTTCCCTACCATCACGTATGTCCATATTCATAAATCGCACACTATCCTTTTTCAATGATCATATAGGTATGTAATTCGGGGTACTGATCAAACTCCACATGGCGGATCACACACCCCATCTCCATAAACAACCGCAAGAAACCTTGTGTACCCAGCGACGAGTAATACACCTCCGGCCCCATGAAGTTATCAACATGTGCCCCCGCTTCTTCCACACCGCCGAACGAGAAAATAAAGACCCCGCCAGGGTTCAAACTTGCGACGATTTTCTCCATCACCGGCACTTGTTGGTCCAACGGAATATGCCAGATGCTATCCCACGCCGTAATGAAGTCGTATGTGTCTGTCAGTGGATAGGTGCAGATATCGGCTTGCGTGAAAGCAACACTGGGATGACGCGCCTGCGCCAGAGACAACATGTTGGCAGAGACATCCAAACCAGACACCGTAAAACCCGCCTGTTGTAAAAGATCGATAAAGCGCCCCGTGGGACCACAACCAATATCCAGCGCGTTGCCTGGCGGCTTCACAAACTGCAGGGCTTTTTCATGCTGTGCGATGCCATTGCGGCGATCGAAACACGCATCATCCCATAAATGGGTGATCTGATCGTAAGCGTGACCAATCTCGTCTGGTGTCATGTGGGGAGTCATCTTAGAGGTCATGTCTTTCGTCTTCATTCCGATCCTAAACGAAAAACAGCGCTACATTTTGCTGCAACGCTGTCTTGTAAATTGCCCAATGACATTACGATTTCTTTTTCCCAAAGAGGGCTTTGTAAGACTCAATCAAAAACGTCCCCACACCGCCAGCAACCGTTGAATTGGCGTAATCACCGGCTGGCGCAAGCATGTTAGATTTGAACTTCTCAACCGCTTCTTCAGGGTTTTCACCGTAAATGACGTCGTCTTCTACTTCAAATCCCAAGTTCAGCAATTGCGCCTTCTCTTGGGTGAATGTCTCGCTTTCCATGTCCACATAGGTGAATTCACGGCGTTCTGAATCAGGCTTACAGAAAAACTGGTACTTCGGCATGGTTATCTCCCTTTATTTCGAACCCTGTTCCGATCATTCTATTAACGAGTATCGTCTTACTTTATGTCCCCGCCTCAGGGTGTGCTACGTCTGCATGTTATTGATGGACAAACTCAGGGCTGATATCACACAACGAATAGATATAGACGCGATTTCCCATCGGATCTGACACGGTGAAGCTACGATCCCCCCAAGGGTTACTCACAGGCGGATGCGCCACAGACAAGCCCAACTGTTGTAAACGCACATATTCTCCATCTACGTCGTCAACATGGACATTGAGCATCACACCCTGCCCATTATGTCGTGGACTGTCATCTTGCGGCTGCATGAAACATAATTCCGCTCCCGCTTCGTTCATAGCCAGCACCACATACCAGTCACACTCAAACATGACATGTGCAGAAAAATACTGGCAATAAAACATTCGGCATGCCGCCACATCTGAGGTGTAAAAGCAGGTGGAGATTCCTTTTATTTTCATGCGACAGCTTTCCCTTCACTTTTATTTTTAGATTCATGCACAAAGACGATACGCCCGCCATTAGCCTGCCAAAGCGACTCGGCTCCTAAACACTTAAATTCGAGCGCTTGCCGGTATGGATCAACCTCGAATTGATCAGCGACGATTGCCCAAAGTATCCATTCCTGTGTGATACGATCTATATCATCGCGTTGAGAGAGGACTTTGCGAACAAATAAGAACACATCTTCACCTTCCTCCCCCGCATACTTTGATACAATGTCACGGAGGTGAGCTTGGAATGGATACATTAAAGAAAAGGACTCTCTTCGAAGGCGTTTTGTTGCCTTGCCTATTCCTCGAAAAACCTGACGAGGTGGATTGTCTGCCAACGTTTCCTGCCCAATAACATATTGAGCGCCAAGGAAGTGCATCATGACCTGCTGAATACCCGCTTCTTGCTGATCAAGCTTACTTAATAACTCATCATCCGAAACCATCGAGGTATCAGTCTCAAACTGGTTTAGCTGCTGCACTCTGGCATAAATGGCATTTCCATACGGTAAAACGGCAAAGCAAGCAGCCTGCTTATCCTCACTTGCCGACCATAACGCTTTATTCATGCCATCTTCATACGAGTTATGCAAAGACGGTAATTCCAATATCTGTCGCCAGCGTTTACGCCAAGATTTTGGATTCCTTGCCATTTTAGCTTTAGACGCCTTAACACACTCATCATAATGGTGAAAATAAAGGCCCGCAAAAAACCATGGAGGGATCAGATAAAAATAATAATGGCTTCCACGACCGAAAAATATACCATATATCAGCATACCAACAGATAGCACGCCTCCCAGCACCCCAAATAAATATAATGCGACAAGGATATTTCTATTTGCTGACGTCTGGCGCTGTATAGACTGACCTTCAGTCAGCCCCCAGCATAGTCCCATAATCATAAAAAACAGGGTAAAGAGTGACTGAAATATACAAGCCACCAGCACAATCAAACCTGACACGCACTTATCCTTTTATGCAGCAAACGTCTGACTAGTATTAAGTACACATATGCTGACAACAATAGACAGTGCTCAAAAGACAGAGCAGCCTCAAAAACAAAAAGTTGTCACCTCAACGGGTTACAAAACCAAAGAACGAAGAAAAATTACCGCCTTTTGTGTCACGTTTTTTTACACACTCTCAATGCTCAGTTTTCAACATTCTGAGAAATAAGACTTTATAAATTGGCATTATGTTTGCTTGTACTTACCATCAAAAAAGCATCAATGTTTAATAATGTTTTTCACAATAAGGCCTTAACATGACTGTACCGATAAAGCTTCTTGCATGCTTGCTCCTCCTCCCTCTCCCTGCGTATGCTGGTGCGATTGATATCCTGAAAGAGTACAACCTGATTGTATTTGATGATTTAACGACCACCAGCGAAGTCGAAGGCAAGACAATTGTTTATGGCAATATTAATGGCACAGCATCAAACTACGGTATTCAATTACCGACCGCAAGCGGCCCTGAAGATGCACTGATTCTACAGGGAGATAATAATGCCACGTTGAATGTGAATAACGGTTACGGTATTGCGATTGGCGGAAGCAATAACGGGACTATTAATTTAAACGGCGGCGGAGCCCAAACCAATAGTGTCGCGGCTTACAATCTTTCACAGATACGCAGCGACCTGATTAACTTATCGACATCATTACAAGCTTTATCCCCAAACTCGCTTCTGACCCTTCCCGGCTCTCAGCCTAATCCTGCAACCTTTGAGGTCGGCAATACGGTCTCAACAAGCACGTCGGTATTTAATATCGATGCGGTCGATTTCTTTGGCAATAATAATATTCAACAGTATGACATTGACCTGAATGGCCAATCTCCCAGCGCTATCGTGATCAATGTTGCCGGTCAAATCATCAACGACAGTACGCTTGGCAATCCCGTCGGGAATTTTGTCACTGACATGATCCGCCAGTTAATTATTTGGAATTTTTATGAAGCCACGCAAATTGATTTGGTCAGAGAATTCCACGGCAGTGTTCTCGCCCCTATCGCAGCGCTATCGACCATCACACCGATTAACGGCTCTGTGGTGGTCAATTCCTTCCAGCAAGATGGTGAAATCCACCTGCCTACATTTGATGGCCGTTTACCAACGCCACAAATAACCACCTTTGTTAGTGTCTCAGAACCCCCTTCGATGGCTCTCTTTGCCTCTCTGCTTGCTCTATTCTTGATGCGCCGTCGTGTGTTTTAACTCCATCGCACTGACAGCACTCATTGTGATGACACCTGACCGAACAGTGCTAACAAACCGGTTGCTGAAAGTCTGCAACCGGCTTTATTTTATTAATTGTTAATGTACTTACTAAATACAGATGCAAAATCTTCCTGCACGAAGTTATCTTTCGCCACTCCCATGTATTGGAAGGCAAACTGTGTTATCTGCTCGAAAGCATCACCTGCCGTACCGCCAGTCGACGCTCGTCCCAATGCTGAAGCGGCTATCGACAAAGAATTCGTCGCATCTTCCAGTTTGTCTGCATTTAGTCGCTGAATGCGGGATATTTCAAACAACGCTTTATACAAATCTTTCAAAGGTTCAATCTGGTTCTTATCCACATCAATTGAGAAGCTATCACTACCAATAACAAATTTAATCTCTGCATCGAGATCCACCGTTCCTGCCGTCTCAAGTAAGACATGGCTGATGCGGTTAAAAGCATACTCATAGCGCTTTAGCGTACGTTTCGAACTGATGGCCGACTCCCCATCCACGTGCAATAGTGCGCGGTTGGTGAAGCAATATTCATCTTTCTTCGACTTGATCAGGAAGAAAATTTTCTCGTTATCTTCATGGAAAATATAATCATCGGCATCCACTTTGTCATAGTCTTGTGGCGAGATAATTTTGCCAATATCACTCAGTCCCAATGCTTCCGAAGCAAATCTTTTTAACATATCAGCATCCTTAAATAAAAACCGTCTTTCTATAAAATTTCATACGTCTAATAGGTATGATTAATAATAATTTTTATCATACTCTCCTACCTCACGTAACTGTCTGCACGGATTTCCAACCGCAACAACATTTGCAGGTATATCCTTAGTTACCACGCTACCTGCACCAAAACCACAATGAATGCCGCATCGACGGTCACAACATTGATATTAACGTTATACCATCAAACATGAGATGTGGTTTTAGTGACTAAATCAGCCATTTACATGTTAAGTGTTACGCTCAAATGCTTTTACAGAGGAAAATACGCCAAACATGAATCCAGCCACAGCCAAAATAATAATCAGCCAAAATGGTGCATCAAAGAAATAGCTCACAATCGACAAAAATACGGCACAAGCCATGCCTGCAAATAAAATAATCATTCCCATTGTTTTGCCTTTATACACTCATACTATCGTCCGTATGCCATGTTATCGCACTCAAATCCTATCGCGCGCGGTTAAACATTCATGAAGCGCTGGCTGATCGCAAAAAAGCCCACGATGCAATATCGTGGGCTTGCTGTGTAGCGAGTTAAATCAACTTATAGCTGACCGTAATAGGCTTGGGTATAAATGGCTTTTACACTCTCTGGTGACGGTGTGCCCGGATTGGTCAACGTGCAAGGATCGTTGAAAGCGTTATCACTCATGCGATCCAACACCGCTAAGAAGGCCTCTTCGGTAATGGTCACTTCATCAATGTCTTTAAAAGCAACAGGGATATTTAACTGATGGTTCAACGTTAAGATGGCATCTTCTACCGACGCAATGCCAAGGTATTGCTCTATCTCCGCGTATTTATCCGTGAACTGCTTATTGTATTTCACGATATACGGCAACAAGATGGCGTTAGCGAGACCATGGGTGACGCCAAATTCCCCGCCGATTTTATGCGCTAAGGAATGCACCAGCCCTAACGACACGTTGGAAAAGGCCATCCCGGCCAATGTGGACGCATTATGCATGTTGTCGCGCCCAACCATGTCCTCACCGTTCTCATACACGGTTGCCAGGTTTTCAAATACCAGTTTCGTGGCACGCATGGCTAATGGGTCGGAATAGTCATTGGCCGCAATCGAAACAAACGCTTCCAATGCGTGTGCCATTACGTCCATCCCGGTATTCGCCGTAATGTGCGCCGGCATTTTCGCTGGCAGTGCCGGATCAACAATCGCAATGTCGGGTACGATGTGTTCTGACACAATCGGATATTTCACGTGCTCTTTCAAATCAGTGATCACGGAAAACGCGGTGATCTCAGACGCCGTACCACTGGTCGATGGAATCGCAATAAACTTTGCCTTGTTGCGCAGCGCAGGCATTGCCCCAACCGGTAAGATATCAGCCAGTGTTAGTGTCGGGTGCTCGTAGAAACACCACATGATTTTCGCCGCATCCAATGCGGAGCCGCCGCCGATAGCCACAATCCAATCAGGCTCGAATTCCTGCATCAGTTTTGCGCCTTTCTCAACCGTTTCGACGGATGGATTCGGCTCTACCCCATCAAACACACAGGATTCAATATCGGCTTTGCTCAGCATCGCCTGTACTTGGTCAATAAAGCCAAAACGTTTCATGGAACTGCCGCCGGTCACGATCACGGCACGGCGGCCTTGAATGTTGGCCAACTCCTCAAGTGCCCCGTCCCCAAAGGCGATGTTGTTTGGGATCTTGAAATTCTTCATCACATACTCCAAAAGTTAACAATCAATACGGTATAACTGTGAAAGCGTTAATCGTTGTTAGGGCTGCCTGTTTTTGTTCGTGTTCTACAGCGCTGTTTATCTTGATCTGGCTTGCTCTCTGGCTGTTGGCACATTAACAACGGTTATGCTTAAAATCGGTCATGCAATTCTTATCTCTCGCCCCATTTGCGCATGCTCGCCGTTAACTGCGCACACGCCATCCACCACTCATAGGTGACATATCGTCATGTCACATTCTGAGTGACATCAACAGGTGAACGGAGAGAAAAAGATAGCTTGGAATAGAGCGCATCAAATCATAAAAAAAACGGGAATGATGTGAGGCGATTCTCCTATTTCAACTCTGTTATATGAGAGACACCTAACAGCGTAGAATAGGCATATAAATATTGATTCGTAGCTTTTTTTACTTCACTTATATTGCAATTCAATTTCTTATTTCAAAATAATGTCGTCAATGCAGCATTTATTACAAAAGCACATATAACCACTATTGATACCTTTCGCAGTCGTTATATCGACATTCTATATCGCCAACAGTATTGGCATATAAAAAAGAATAAAGAGGAGAGAAAGAAAAAGGATGAGAAAAGAGAGAGGTGAAATAAAGATAGGAGGAATAGAAAGTCAGGAGAATGCGAGGAACAGAGAATGAAAACAAAAAGGAAGATGAAGTAACTACAAAAATCGGGAACCCTCAGGATCCCCGATTTACCGTGGGTGACTCAACACGACAAGAAAGACATGTTGAGTCAAAAGGATGATTCTCCATAGCACGGAAAAAATATCGGCGCGGTAAAGATTTTGCTGATCAGCACACGCCCTGCGCCAGCATCGCATCCGCCACTTTCACGAAACCAGCAATGTTTGCGCCCAGTTCGTAGTTCACTTTACCAGAGTCATCACGCCCATATTCAACACACGTATCGTGAATACGGCGCATGATGTCTTGCAAGCGTTGGTCAACTTCTTCACGGCTCCACCCCAAACGAAGTGCGTTCTGGCTCATCTCCAGGCCAGATGTCGCCACCCCACCCGCGTTTGACGCTTTACCCGGTGCATACAGAATACCGACGTTGTTAAATACCGCCACGGCTTCTGCTGTGCTTGGCATGTTTGCGCCTTCCGCGACAAGCTGTACACCGTTGCCTGCCAGCATTTCTGCATCATTCGCATCCAGCTCATTCTGTGTGGCACATGGCAAAGCCACATCCATTTCATACTGCCAAGGTTTTGCCCCTTCGCTGTATTCAAGGCCCATCTGTAGGGCGTAATCTGCCACACGGCCGCGCTTCACGTTCTTCACATCCATCAGAATCGCCAGTTTTTCCGGCGTGAAACCTTCTGGATCGTACACGGTACCGTCTGAGTCAGACGCAGTGATCACGCGGCCGCCCATTTGAATGGCTTTCTCAATCGCGTACTGAGCCACGTTACCGGAACCAGACACGCCCACACGCTTGCCAACCAACGTTTGGCCTTTTTCTTTCAGCATGGCCTCAACAAAGTACAACAAGCCATAGCCTGTCGCTTCAGGGCGGATCAAACTGCCGCCAAACGACAATCCTTTACCGGTAAACACGCACTCTGCGCTGTTAGACAGCTTTTTCATCATGCCCGTCATGAAGCCCACTTCACGTGCGCCCACACCGATATCACCCGCTGGCACGTCTGTGTCTGCGCCCAGGTGACGATGCAGCTCTAGCATCAACGCCTGACAGAAACGCATAATTTCGTTATCGCTCTTGCCTTTCGGATCGAAGTCACTGCCGCCTTTACCACCACCCATTGGCAACGTGGTTAACGCATTCTTGAACGTCTGCTCAAAAGCCAAAAATTTCAGTACCGATGAGTTAACCGACGGATGGAAACGCATGCCGCCTTTGTAGGGGCCGATAGCTGAGTTATGTTGCACACGGAAAGCACGGTTAACGTTCACTTTGCCTTGATCGTCAACCCAGCTCACACGGAACTGAATCAATCTTTCCGGTTCAACCAAACGGTCAAGAATACCGGCTTCAATGTATTGCGGATTCTTTTCCACAAACGGCCAGATAGAAGTGATAACTTCTGTTACCGCCTGCAAATATTCCGGTTGATTAGGGTTATTGCTTGCAACACGGGCCAAAAAAGCGTCTTTAAGCACAGCTTCTTTCATCACGAACTCCTGTAAACGTAAAACAAAACTGCCTTGTGAATGATGTTGTGTTTGGATTGGTATAATTATTCCAGCCGCTTTTATAGCAGGATCGTGACGGCGCCCATAAAAGATATGTATGACTTTTAATCACACGTCGAAATTAGCAAATAAAATATTTTGTTTTGTTTATTTGAATATTGGAGTAATGTATCTCGGTAGAGTCACATATCTGATAAATTGCACACCTATTTTCCCCTGTCCGTTTTGCATATTTACAACATTATCGATAACAGATACCGAGTCAGCCACATATATCACGTTTTACAATTCCTCCTTTTTATTTTCATTCTCTGATATGGCGACAGTCATTTCTCTTTCACAAAAGAAATAAATACGTGCTTCATTGAGTATCTATCGTAAGGTTGTTCCGCACGGTTTATCATCAGCAACGTTCCTGAGCTTGGGCTTATTACCAACAAACAAGCCGCTGCACTCATTGGTGTTGCCCCCATCAATCGAGAAAGTGGACGCTATAAAGGCAAGCGAGTCATTCAAGGGGGACGAGCACAAGTACGCACCGTACTCTACATGGCGATGATGTCTGCGATGCAGTGTAACCCTGTTTTTAAAGCTACTTACCAGCGACTTTTAGATGCTGGGAAACCGAAAAAAGTCGCCATTATTGCGTATGTAAGGAAGATGGTTGTGATCTTAAATTCGATGCTTCGAGATGGCGTCATGTGGAACGAAAACATAGCCAAAAATTAGCTATTGACGCCATAGTCGTTTGTTATGTGATTTTGCTGGCGGAGTTTTGGATACTCTGAGTATGCTCGTCAAACTTAGACTTGATATCGCTATCTAAGATTTCACATACTAAACTGCCCGCATGACTAAGGTATAAAGCCATATTTGCCACATAGAATATATCGCTTTCACAAGGTTCAGAAGCATGCACTACTAACTCAACATGATCCTTAGCGTCATCTTTGCGAAAGTGTCGTTTAACAATGCTACTCAACGAACTATGGGCTTCAGAACACAAGTATGCATATAAACCTTTATACTCATTTTCCATTCCCGCCAGTTGAAACTTATCTAAAACCGAATAACGCTTTTTACCGAGCTTTTCAGCCAGTTTCTTATTTTCTTCTTGGATTCGAGGTATCTCGGTAGCAGCTAGATACACCAACGACGAAAAATATGGATTACCATCTTTCGCTTGCTTCAATTGCTTTAGATGAGAGTATCCATTATCCAAATCAAGAACATCAACATAGCCTTCACTATTCCTCAAATTTTTGAGGTCTACGTAATGCTCCATAAACGATCTAAACAACACAAGAGCACCTGTATGAACGTAGTCTCTTGTAAGTATCTCAAATGATTGAGATAACTCGATCAAAGAACAATACAATCCAACTGAATATGCATGATACTTATAGTTATTTTGCATCTCCAATTGAACTACATGCTCATTAGCAAACTCTATTGCTTTTTTTAGTACTTCAGAGCTCATAATTTTCCTAATCACATAACGAATGACATGGACTCCCCCTCATCCAGCTCTGCCACAATTGATGAGTCAGGCTCGATAAAATCTCGGAGGCCACCATGTCACTTTCAATCTATAGCATTGAGCTTGCCAAACATAGCTTCAGTATCCATGGCGAAAATGCGACAGGCAATGCATTGACCCATAAAACCGCCTTTGTAACGTAAACTCAGAGAGCTATCATTTTGCCCGTGTTATTGGCTGGCATGACGATCTCCTCAGATCTTCAATATGTGTCCAGTAAAACGGATCAAGTCCAGGGTCAGACTGGAAGCAATTGTTATAAGCCGTTTCCCACTTGATAATCGGCAACTAGTCCTAAATTCTCTATCGGCGATGGCAAAATATCATCTAATGTATTGATTATCCCATCCCTTCCATGTGACCGAATATGATAGTGATTTTCATCAATTACAATATAATAATACAGTTTCTCTCCGGAAATACTCACCAGTGCTGCATCGTTTAGATCTACCAAACTGCCTTCTGGCAAAGATTTTTGTAGTACTTCTAATGATGTCGGGTATGCACCATTTTGAACTTTGTATAATTCAACCGCTTGTACTGAACTTGTCAATTGTACTTTGACTAACTCAGAGCGTAGATCATCGTACACTCCACCTTCTTGTACAAAACCAAAGTACCCAAGAGTCCCATACAAAACAAAAGTAGAAGTAATACCGCAAAGACCGACTACTTTCAGCTTTTTACTTTTTACGTTGAAACCCCAGATGATTGCTACAATCCCAAATAAAACACCAATCAATGGGATGAATGACATTCCACCAATTACAAATCCAAGACAACCAGGTCCTTTTTGTTTCTCTGTATTTTCCAATATTCAATATCCTATGTAGTACCTTAAGGCTTATAACGAGTGACATGGACTCCCCCTCATTCAGACTTTGCCACACTTGATGAGCCTGAGTAAGAAACGTTCGGAGGCCACCATGTCAAAATCCATCTATGGCATTGCTATTGCCAAATATAGCTTCAGTATCCATGGCGAAAATGCGACAGGCAAGGTACTGCTCCACGAAACCCTTTTCTTTATGTAAATTCAGGGGAATATCAAAAGTTCTTGCAACTTTGCAAACCTGCCACCCGCTATCATCGGAATGGAAGCCTGTGGCACTTCCCATTATTGGATGCGTGACTATTGGTTTTTACGCGGTCAGACCAAAGCACTGCGCGTGCGTATTCAACTGCTGTTACTGGGTCTGTTTTATTACACGCCACCAACGGTGCCGATAACCAAGACCAAAGCCGTTCGTGTCTGCCCATGCTGCCAGCACGACATGACCTGCGTAGGCGTCAGCCGACCGAGATAGCCGAAAGGCGAACAGAATAAGGATAATGGTGCAATGACCAGCGACACAGAAGGAAGGTGAAGGTCCAAAGACAGAAAAATAGCTAAATCATTGATAAATCTACGTTCATGTACTTATCTCGGCATCGCTCGTCTTGAGGAAAGGGACTGAGCGATGTACCCACCAAACCCAATCGCACAATTTACTTTATAAAGAAGCATCGGGCTTGTTCAACACTTGGGATTTAGTGTTGGCTGCGCAACACCTTAATCCTTATTTGTTATGCGTAAACTAGCGTTGTTTGCCATAGCTGATCAAACTCTTGAAAAGTCGAAAAACAATGGTCAACATAATCTGGTTTGTTCTTATCTTCCGTTTTCCACACGGTTATAAGTCCCAAGGTTTTGGCTGGAGCCATGTCAGATGACAAACTGTCACCGCAAAAACACACCTTTTTGTCACTGCGGCTAAAATTGCCTAAGCCCATCTCAAAGATCCTAGCATCAGGCTTTTTCACTCCTACACCACCGGATGTAATCGTGAAATCAAAGTACTGGTCAAACCCTAAAGCTCGGATTTTTGCCCTTTGGAAGAAATCTCTACCGTTCGTTATACAACCAATCGAAACACCGCTATTTTTCAGCATTGAAAGCGTGCTTAGTGCACCATCGAAAGGAACAGAAAATTCATGAAAAGAAGAGTCAAAGGCTATCAATAGCTCTCGTTCAAGATGTGGCGAAAACCTGAAGCGCTCAGCTAAAGTGCGAAAAACGTGTGATTTCGGTTGAATGATATTGTTTTGAGCAACAAACTCGCTGACAAACTGTTGCTTCGACAAATCTAAGTTATTCAACGCAGTATTTAAAAGACATTCAGCATAAGTTTTAAGAGATGCACTTTTATCATGCAATGTGTCATCCAAATCAAATATTATGTTCAACAGACTCTCCTTGTCTTGATTACGCATAACGGATGACATGGACTCCCCTCACCCAGCTCGTCACACTTGATGAGTCAGGTTAGATAAAATCTCGGAGGCCACCCTACCACCTTTACTCTATGACATAGAGCTTGCCAAACATAGCTTCACTATCCATGGCGAAAATGCGACAGGCAATGCATTGGCCCATAAAACCGCCTTTGTAACGTAAACTCAGAGAGCTATCATTTTACCCGTTTTATTGGCTGGCATGACGATCTGCTAAGATCTTAAATATACTAGCAGGCAGCGATGAGACCGCAGTAAGAGACCCTCAATATGTGTTTGTCGTAAGCGACGATAATCGACAGAGCGAAGTAGACAGCTTTACCCTTTAACACCCCAAAGGCTCATATGTGTTAGCCCTTTACAACAAAGGAAACCACGGGCTTATATCCTTTAAGCGATGTCCTTTATAGTGTTTAGAGTTAGCGATTGCCTGATAAGACCTAGTTAAACTCACTACTGCTGGAATAATGAGCAAACAGAATAGCCACTGAATTGGATCAGCAGAGCATAGTACAATTGCCAATAAATTAGCAGAGCACAATACCAAAAGGACCCAATTACATCTAATCATTACTCTCTTTAACCTGCAGTATCCTTCCCAATCATAAATAACCCAGTCAATTGAGAATTCTCCACATTGAGAACACTTTTTGCTGTGGGGAATCGACTCAGACTCTGCATTGCAGTTAGGGCAACGTCCTTTCATAACTACATGTACCTTTTCGTGAGGGCTAACGAATGGCATGGACTCCCCCTCATCCGGCTCTGCCACACTTGATGAGTCAGGCTCGATAAAATTTTGGAGGCCACCCTATCACTTTTACTCTATGGCATTGATCTTGCCAAACATAGCTTCAGTATCCATGGCGAAAATGCGACAGGCAATGCATTGGCCCATAAACCGCCTTTGTAACGTAAACTCAGAGAGCTATCATTTACCCGTGTTATTGGCTGGCATGACGATCTCCTAAGATCTTCAATATACTAGCAGGCAACGGTGAAACCGGAGTAAGAAACCCTCAATATGTGTTTGTCGTAAGCGACGATAATCGACAGAGCGAAGTAGACAGCTTTGTTGTTCGATTATATTGGCTGCTACGCAGCCAAGGGGAACAGCTTTACCCCTTGACACCCCAAAGGCTCATATGTGTTAAACGTATTTTGCCAGACTCTGTTTTTCGTCTGAGTTACAAAACCAAAAATCACCATTATAGTTAAGCTTTCTCATCACCAATAAGTATATGGTATTTCTAAGGGTAACAATCATATCCCACAATGGTTCATCAATATCTCTATCCCAACCAGTATGAACAATGGAATTGCGAGAATTAATAGCATTGTTAATTGATAAATTTTCTATGTTGTAATAATTACCGAGCCCTAGTTGCTTAAAGCAAGATTCTACTCTTTTTTTAATTGAATATTGATTAATGATTCTATCTGAGTTATTTAAGTTATTGACTATATCATTGACGCTTCCATCACAAAGTCCATAATCGCTTTTAGCCTCTTTAACTCTACAAACAAAGTTCCGCCTTATTGTTTTCCATTTGTTTTCTGGAATAATTGTTTCATTTGATGAAACTAAGCCTTCGAGTGCAGCGACAAGACGAATTAAAGACCATTCATCAATGGTTTGGTTCCAACGTAAATTACCAATTGCTTGAAAGACTCCATTAGCAACTAAGTCATCCATTGATATTTCATTTTCCATACAGTGTAAAATGAAGCTTTCCCAACTAACACTATCACGCCTAAGAGGATTAATCTGGTTTGGGAATGATTCTTTAGACCTCGACTTAATATAATTAAAAGCGACCTTTCGCTCTTTAAAAAAACTATATTTACTTTCCCACTCAACAGTTGTACTTCTACAAAATGTTAGAATTGTGGTAAGGAATCTTATTCTCTCATCAATATGTGAACTATAAACATCAAATTTATCATCATTCGATGATAGCTGTTCTGGAAGATATACAGCGACTAAATCTGAGTTAATTTTGAAAGTACAACCTAAAGAAGACACCCATGAAACTTTATTATGCACAAAATACTTATCAGCAGAATTAGGGATAACATATGTAAACTGATCTACAGAATAGCATTCTTCTTTGTGTGAAATTTTACTTACCGTTCCAGTTAACTCAAATATTGATTGCTTATTTATACTGACATAAAGAGAAAACTGTGATGATAAACACTCACTTTCTAGCTTAATTGTACATGTGTCTCGGCTATATATAATTGGCTCATTGGAACTAATTGTTACATGAAAATTACCATTTTTATATTCTGGGTCAAGTTGTACCTTTACGTTATTATTTTTGGCTAATGTAGTGCAATTCATTACAACCAAATTCCCAGCGATAAAATCATCAAATAGCATTCAACTTCCTTTCTGAAATGTTCAATTATACGTTTAACGCCCGCATTTGCGGCTGGTTTGGAGCGCAGCGGAAAACCAGTACGACAACATACGCTTGTTAGGTTCTGCTGATTTCACGCCATTTACTCTTGTCAGTCACGATCCTGCCATTTTCGAATGGAACGAACATTTTATCACCAAAGAACTCTGTTCTTAGTTCTAGCCAAAAATCTCCGTCTAACACCTCATCTGCTTCGTCAGGCTCCCTTGGGGTTCGTCCAAATGGGTATTCGAATTTAACTAAATGCATTTCACCGGATGGCACAAGTTCATAAACCGATACATAACCTCTCCAACAAGCAGAACAAACGACACACTTTTCTGGGTCACCTTTCTGTTTAAAAGGGTAGACCTTACGATTTTTATAGTCCTCAGGATCTCCAATGCAAATAGAATGAAGATCGTAGTCACCGAAATCGACCTCATTATTTTTATTTATCAGACTTTCTGGTATCTGTGCAGTCATTGCTATTGGAACCTAACAATTAATTAATAGAATCTCTCTACATTACAATTCCACATATTGTCACAGGTGCATAATGGCATCAAGGCTAAACTACTGATATTGAACAGTATTGGTGGGAGCGAAAAAGGTAGAATCATTCGACCGCAGGGCGAACGTAAATTCAGCGCATACAAAAAAGCCTCGTCATTTCGACCGGGACGCGCAGTTGAGGCTTCGTTGTGTTGGCGGAGCGCTGGGCCGGCATTCCGGCGGGGACGCCTAGTTGCGCACGGCAAGTCGGGGCTGGCCTTCCAGGCGCGACCAAGAGACCGAAGGGCTCTCGTCGCGGGAAATTTACATACAAAAAAGGCCCAGTCTTTCGACTGAGCCTTCAGTGTAGTGGCGGAGCGGATGGGACTCAACGCGCACGGCCAGTGGCGCGACCAAGAGACCGAAGGGCTCTCGTCGCAGGAAATTTACATACAAAAAAGCCCCGTCATTTCTGACGAGGCTTCAATGTAGTGGCGGAGCGGACGGGACTCGAACCCGCGACCCCCGGCGTGACAGGCCGGTATTCTAACCAACTGAACTACCGCTCCAATTCTGTATGAAACCCGGTTGAACCCGATTTCTAGAATGTGGCGGAGAGATAGGGATTTGAACCCTAGATACGCTATTAACGTATGCCGGTTTTCAAGACCGGTGCTTTCAACCACTCAGCCATCTCTCCATGCCGC
>NZ_LDOV01000004.1 GCF_001029435.1 Photobacterium aphoticum
GAAATTGCTTGTATTCATTGTTCGATCTGAAATCCTGTCCATAGGTCCATAGGTCCATAGGTCCATAGGTCCATAGGTCCATAGGTCCATAGGTCCATAGGTCCATAGGAACGTTGCCTCACCGCTTTTCCGACTTCCACTTTTCTTTAGTACGCCTTCCTCACACCTCCCCCCTTTATCTTTATTCAACCCGCTCCTCCCTGTATGATTTCGGCGAGACGCTAACGGTACGGGATACACCGTGACCGTTCCTACTTACTCTCTTGCTATGGACTTGTCATGACTCAAATGGAAAAGACCCACGACAGTGCCACTCGCCTACAGGCACTGAAACAGCAACTCCCTGGCGAGATCCGCCGTGCAGTCACTGATGCGCTACATGAAGATCTCGGCATCGACCACCACGGTCAGATTGATGCCAGCCGCGATATTACCGCCAACCTCATTCCTGCCGACAGCACCGACACCGCCATCCTGATTACCCGCGAACACGGCATTTTTTGTGGCCAGCAGTGGGCAGAGGAAGTCTTCCACCAACTCGGCGGTCACGTGCAGATTGACTGGCATGTGCAAGACGGCGACCCCGTTGTTCCGAATCAGCCTTTATGCACTTTATCGGGACCATCGCGTACCTTGCTCACCGGCGAGCGCACCATGATGAACTTTATTCAGACTCTGTCTGGCTGTGCGACCACCGTTTCAGCTTATGCCAAACAACTGGAAGGGACGGACTGTCGCCTGCTTGATACCCGCAAAACCATTCCGGGCATGCGCAGTGCGATGAAATATGCGGTTACCTGCGGCGGCGGTTTCAGTCACCGCATTGGCGTATACGATGCCTATCTCATCAAAGAGAACCACATCATTGCCTGCGGCGGTATTGCCCAAGCGATTACAACCGCCAAAACACTCAACCCCGGCAAACCGGTTGAAGTGGAAACAGAAACCTTAGACGAGCTGAACCAGGCCATCGACGCTGGTGCCGACATTGTGATGCTGGATAACTTCACCCTCACCATGATGCATGAGGCGGTATCGATAAATGCCGGCCGTGTAGCACTGGAAAACTCCGGTAACGTGACACTGGAGACCATCCGTGAAGTAGCACAAACCGGTGTCGACTACATTTCCGTGGGGGCATTGACCAAACACTTGCGTGCCATGGATCTCTCGCTACGCTTTCAACCTAAATAACCACGTTCAAACGGTTGTGTGCGACAAATTCGCACGCTGACGTCTCTCATTACCCTTATTAATAAACAGGGCATCAGCGTGATATTCCTCACATTGATGCCCGTTTTGCCGTTTTCTTCGCCACACACCACACTGAAAACTGAGTCAGAAAACACCCCTATTTCCTTTAAATCGGGCAAAAATTCTCACGATCACTCGCAGTATGAAATGAAATGCATGTAACATCATTGGTTTTTTTTTAGACTGAGCCGAGCAATCAATGTTAGTGAATTTAGCCTGTTGTGCTAAGGGCATATTCTTGCCCTACCGAAATTACTCTCGGCTTGTTAGCGACACATTTTGGAAAATACATTTAAAAGGAAAGAGACATGAAAGGGCAAGTAAGAAAGCTACAGAAAGGTTTTACTCTAATTGAATTGATGATCGTAGTGGCCGTTATTGGCGTACTCTCAGCTATTGCAATCCCACAATACCAAAAATATGTGGCGAAATCACAAGCTGCATCCGCATTAGCTACGATTGCAGCACTTAAAACTAATGTTGAAACAAGCATTGCCGATAACTCTGCTTTCCCAACTGTAGCTGCAACAGCTACTGGTGATGCTACATTAGGTATGCCTAGTACAGATCTAGGGACCGTTGCATTGGCAGCAACTGGGACAGATACAAGTGGTACAATTACATATGCTCTAACAAGCGCAAGTGCATTAATCAACTCAACAAACATCGTACTGACACGCAGTGCAAGTGGTGACTGGGTATGCTCTGCAACAGTAGCAGACACAAGCCTAGTACCTAAATCTTGTCGTTAATCCATGCATACTAACCTCGCTTCCATTCTGCATCAGGCTAACCTGATTAGCCATACAGAACAGCAGCAGGTGGTGGACATGGCACAAGCCGAAGGGATGTCTGTCCCTTCGGCTTTGCTGTCATTAGGGATCATGACCAGTGGCGAATTGGTTCGCCAATTGGAGCTGATTTTTTCCATCGCCCAGGTAGATGTGCACCAATACGACTACGCTGACTGTTGTAAATCGCTTAACTTACGTGACCCGATCCTGCGCCATAAAGTGTTACCGCTGCATGCTACTGACAACACCCTGTTTGTTGGCCTGAGTGACCCGACCTTAAACGATGCGCTGGATGAGTTTCGCTTTACCACCGGCAAAAGTGTTGAGCCGCTGCTGCTCGATCACAAGCAATTAGAAGCAGCCATTCGCCGAGTCTACGGCAGCGACATTGACGGACAAGGTACCCAGCGTCAACCCAGCGTCAGCGACAGTGACTTAGGGGATCTTGTCGATCTCAGCGAAGGGGAAAACCTCGATGACACTACGGACATCAGTACTGATACCGCCCCGGTCACCCGTTACATCAACCAGATTCTGCTTGATGCCGTGCGTAAAAAAGCCTCCGACATTCATTTTGAACCGTACGAGAAGAGCTATCGTATTCGTCTGCGCTGTGACGGCATTTTGCACCAGCACGCCACACCGCCGGCCAACTTATCGCGCCGCTTGTCGACCCGCTTGAAGGTGATGTCCAAACTCAATATTGCTGAACGGCGTCAGCCGCAAGATGGCCGGATTAAATTGAAAATTTCGCCGACCTTGGCGATCGATTTACGCGTATCGACCCTGCCAACCTTGTGGGGCGAAAAAGTGGTGCTGCGTATTCTCGACAGCTCCAGCGCTAACTTGGACATCGACATCCTTGGCTATAACGACCAACAAAAAGCGGCGTATTTGTCTGCCTTAAGTCAGCCACAAGGGATGATTTTGATGACGGGTCCAACTGGGAGCGGTAAGACGGTATCTTTGTATACAGGTCTGAAAATCCTTAACACCGACGAACGTAATATTTCCACCGCCGAAGATCCGGTGGAAATCAACCTGCCCGGTATCAATCAGGTTCAAATCAACACGGCGGTAGGATTAGGCTTTGCCGAGGCACTGCGCTCATTTCTGCGTCAGGACCCGGATGTGGTCATGGTCGGTGAAATCCGCGATATTGAAACCGGTAATATTGCCGTAAAAGCGGCACAAACCGGTCACCTAGTGCTCTCTACTTTGCATACTAACTCAGCGGCAGAAACCATCACCCGTTTGACCAACATGGGTATCGAAGACTTTAACCTCGCCTCATCACTGAGCTTGATCATCGCCCAGCGTCTGGGGCGTCGCTTGTGTAAACATTGCAAGTTAGTCGATGATCTGGATGATTTTGTCCGGGATAAACTCAAGATCCCCGCCTTTCAGGTGATCTACAAAGCCAGTGAACGCGGCTGTGATGAATGTAATAAAGGCTATCTCGGCCGGGTCGGGATTTATGAAGTGATGCCCTTTAGCCGTGAACTGGCTCAAGCATTAATGGCGGGCGCCACCACGCTCGAACTTGAAGCCATCGCTTGTCAGCAAGGCATGATGACCCTGCAACAAGCCGGGGTCGAAAAGCTGTGTGAAGGTGTCACCAGCTTGAGTGAATTACAACGTGTACTGCATTTTGCCTGATTGCTACTGATCACGGCTATTGTCGATGACTGTAATATAGAGGCAAAAAGTAAAAGCAATTACACAGTACGCACCATCATTATTGAACCACAAGGAAGTCGTATCATGGCACAGGCCAGTCGCATTCGTTATTACCACTGGCGCGGCATCAACCAGTCAGGGAAAAAACTCTCTGGCGTCATGCTGGGTTTTCAGGAGCAAGAAGTTCGCGCCAAACTGACCGAACAACGCATACAAGTCAAAAAGCTCAAGCATCGCGCGCCGTCGACGTTGAGCAAACTGCGTAACCAGGTCAAACCCACCGACATTACCGCCATCACCCGCCAGTTAGCCACCATGGTGGGTTCTGGTGTCCCTGTGGTACAAGCCTTAAAACTGATGGCAGACAGCCACAACAAAGCCGAAGCTAGGGCCATTTTGTCGCAGGTGTCGATTCAGGTCGAGGCGGGGTCCTCGCTGGCCCGTGCCATGCGCACCAGCTCTCCACTGTTTGATAACTTCTATTGTGACCTCATCGCCACAGGTGAACAAACCGGTCACTTAGCTCAGGTGTTTGAACGTATTGCCACTTACCGTGAAAAGCACGAGGAAATGCGTAAGAAAGTCATCAAGGCGATGATTTATCCCACTATGGTTACCCTCACAGCAGTTGGGGTCACTATTATGATGCTCGTCTTTGTGATCCCACAGTTTGCTAGTATTTTCAATAGCTTCGGCGCAGAACTACCTGCTTTCACCCAATTTGTCGTTGATATGTCAGACTGGATTATCGCCTATGGTTTATATCTTGCTTGCAGTTTAATTCTATTTTTGATTCTTTTCAGTTATCAATACAAACGGTCAGATAAAACGAAACTGTTAGTACACCGCCTGAACCTACGCATCCCTATTATTGGGGATGTTTTACTCAAAGCCACTGTCGCCCGCTTTGCCCGTACCCTTGCCACCACTTTCAGTGCCGGTATTCCCTTATTAAGTGGCTTGCAGTCAGCCGCCAAAACCACCGGTAACCTGCACATTGAACAAGCCGCCATGGAAGCCCACGCCAACACTGCTGCCGGGATGCCCCTGCATATTGCCCTGCGTCAATGTGATATTTTTCCCGAGCTCATGCTGCAGATGACCATGATCGGGGAAGAATCCGGCTCATTAGATGACATGCTTAATAAAATGGCCACTCTATACGAGCAAGACGTCGATAACACCGTCGATAATCTGGGAAAAATTCTTGAACCCCTTATCATCATCGTTCTAGGTGTGCTTATTGGTGGCCTACTTGTTGCGATGTATATGCCAATATTTACTTTAATGAGTGTCATCGGCTAAACACTCACAACCACTAGCGTAACAACTTTATAAATACTGCATTCCTTAGGTTGAGATCCTGGGATCTCAACCTGTCTTCCCCTACAATATTGCCCCTTCAATCACGTTGAGAGATCGTACATGGACTTGCTCACTCTGACCCCTTGGTTATTTCCTGTTGGTGCCGCTATTTTTGGCTTGCTCATCGGCAGCTTTCTGAATGTGGTCATTTACCGCTTACCCGTCATGATGGAGCGTCAGTGGCAAGCTGAATGTGCAGAAAGCTTTCCGGACGCTTTTCCAAGCGCAGCAACTGACTCCGCAGAGCAAGCCCCGTTTAACCTCAGTGTGCCGCGCTCACGTTGCCCGCATTGCCAGCATGCCATCAGCGCCTGGGAAAACATTCCTGTCATCAGTTGGTTGCTGCTCAAAGGCCGCTGCAGACACTGCCAAGCGCCGATCAGCGCCCGTTATCCGGCTATCGAAACCTTTACGGCACTCGTGGCATTGACGGTGGCACTGGTATTGCCAACCTCTGAATGGACCATTGCGGTCATTTTCTTCAGCTTTGCCCTGATCGCCCTGGCATTTATTGATATCGATAACATGCTGCTGCCCGATTCCATTACCCTTCCTTTGATGTGGGCGGGTATCCTGCTGGCGCTACTGGGCTACTCACCCGTGAGCCTGCAAGACGCAGTAATAGGTGCCATGGCTGGTTACTTAGCCTTATGGAGTGTGTATTGGCTATTTAAGCTCATCACTGGCAAAGAAGGCATGGGCTACGGCGACTTCAAACTGCTTGCCGCACTCGGTGCCTGGCTAGGCTGGCAGCTGCTGCCTTTTGTAGTGCTGACCTCATCCCTGTTGGGCGCGGTATGTGGCCTGATCATGATGCGCATGCAGCAATCTGACAGCCAGACCCCATTTTCTTTTGGCCCGTATCTGGCACTGGCCGGTTGGATTGCCATCTTATGGGGTGAACCTCTGGTAAACTGGTATCTCTCCAGCTATTTAGGAATGTAACACCATGAGTCTTGTGATTGGTTTAACCGGTGGTATCGGCAGCGGAAAAACCACCGTCGCCAATTTATTTGCCGCTTACGGCATCGACATCATTGATGCCGATATTGTCGCCCGTCAGGTTGTTGAGCCGGGCAGTGCCGGATTGCGTGCGATTGAAGAAAAATTTGGCCCTGACATCTTACTGACAGATGGCCAGTTGGATCGCGCTACACTCCGTGCAGCGATCTTCAGTGAGCCCGTATTAAAAGAGTGGCTTAATCAGTTGTTGCACCCAATGATCCGCGAAAAAATGCAAGCGGACATTATGCAATCACGCTCAGAATATTGCTTGCTGGTTGTGCCCCTTATGGTGGAGAATAACCTGCAGACCATGACGGATCGCTTACTGGTGGTCGATGTGGAAGAAGCCTTGCAGATCGCCCGTACTCAGCAGCGAGATCAAGTCGATGCCGAGCAGGTGCGCAATATTTTGGCCTCGCAAGCAACACGTCAAGAACGTCTGGCGGCAGCGGATGATGTAATTTGTAACAATGGCAACGGGGATGATTTACCGCAACAAGTTGCGGCACTGCATCAGCAATACCTCGCACTGGCAGGCCTCGATAAATAAATCGCGCACCGTCAATAGCCAGCCTCAGTAAACTATCGCGAAACACCGTGTTCGCCACCGCACCACAAGATCAAAATAACAAGAACAATACCGTGTACTACCGCAATAGCAACATGACACACGCAGAGAGACTTTCACGCGCCTTTGGGGACACATGGATATGCAAATGAATCGCTTTGAGCACCCGCTGAATGAAAAAACCCGTATCTATTTACGGTTAGAATCTTTGATCCGTCAAATTCGCCATGCCAGCACCCTCTCCGATCCATGGCAACACCAAGTGTTCTTTCGCGGCTTGTTTGATCTGCTCGAAATTTTAGAGCAAATCCAACTCAAGTCCGAACTGGCTAAAGATCTCGACAAGCAACGCACTAAGTTAGCTCAATGGCTCAATATTGATGGCGTGGATCAAACCGCGCTGCAAGAGCATCTGGATCACATTGACACGGCACACCGCCATTTACTGGCCACAAACCGTTTAGGTCAAACGCTACGGGAAGATCGCTTTCTGGGGGCGATCAAACAGCGTCTGTCCATTCCCGGTGGCACGTGCTGCTTTGATTTACCGGTTCTCCATCACTGGTTGCATCTGCCCACGACGCAGCAACAACAGGATATCAAACGTTGGCTAAACAGCATTCGTGAACTCCATGTCGCATTGCATCTGTTACTGCGACTGATCCGTGGCGCGGCACAATCTCATGCGCAGATCGCTAAGGGGGGATTCTTTCAGCAGGACGCGGAGAATGCCAATTTACTGCGTCTGGATATTTGCCCAAGTCATGGGGTTTATCCTATGATATCGGGCCATCGTGGCCGCTTTGCGATCCGTTTCCTGCCGTTTGAGGAAGGCGCAACCATTGCTGACACGATAGACTTTCAATTAGCCATTTGCTGAGGTTTCCATGTCAACGCCAACCACAACGCCATCACCGACCGTGGTGAAATGCCCAACCTGTCAAACCCCGGTGGTATGGAATGACACCAGCCCGTACCGTCCGTTTTGCTGCAAGCGCTGCCAGCTGATTGACTTGGGCGAATGGGCCGAAGAAGAAAAAGCCATTCCGGGCGCACCCGACATGTCGGATTCCGACGGCTGGTCAGAAGATATGGGCTACTGAGGTTCGAGGTTCGAGGTTCGAGGTTCGAGGTTCGAGGTTCGACAAAAGTAAAAACGGGAGACTAAAAAGTGCCCGTTTTTATTTTGAATTCTGCCTTTTCGCTTTTACTCGTCCCTTAACACTCGCTGACGCGTCTCTGCATGAGTTTCTCCAACACCACCTCATTCGCTTCTGGGAACGCGTACTCACGCAGAGATTCCACTGCTACCCACTCGCCAGGCTGGCCTTCTTTGCCGTAGGCTTCGCCGGTAAATGCTGTGATCAAAAAGAAATCAAATTTCAGCGCTTTCTCTGGGTAGTCATGCTCTAACGCCATGAAGTGTTCGAGCGCTGTTGCCTCAATCCCCACTTCTTCGTGCAGCTCGCGGATCACTGCCTGCTCGGCGGTTTCGCCACTTTCTACCTTACCACCGGCAAACTCCCAAAAACCGCCTTTGTGTGCGGTAGCAGCACGACGGGTGATAAACACTTTGTCTTGTGCTGCATTCAAAATGATCCCAGCCGAGATCCACACTTGCTTCTTATCCACGTTCTTATACCTATTCAGCTCTGTTGTATTTGTCTGTTTTATTTGTTTGCGTCTTTGTTTATCGCGAGTGACGCGATTCAGTGAGTGAAGAGATCGCCAGATAAACAAAAGGCCGCAAAAGCGGCCTTTTCTTGTCAGGGCATCAACACTTAGCTGATTTGACCGTGACACTGTTTGTATTTCTTACCTGAACCACATGGGCATGGCTCATTACGGCCGACTTTACGCTCTTCACGCTGGTAAGGGGCCGCTTCATCGGCTTCCTCACTTTCGTCTGCGATCTGGCTTGCCGCATTCTGGTGCTGGAACTGCTGACGACGTGCAAGCTCTTCCGCCAAACGACGGCGCTCTTCTTCCACACGCTCTACTTCTTCCTGCTGCTGAACGCGCACCTTGCTCAGAATCGCAATCACGTCCGCTTTCAGGTTTTCCAACATGCCTTCAAACAGTTCAAACGACTCGCGCTTGTATTCCTGTTTCGGGTTCTTCTGCGCGTAACCACGTAGGTGGATACCCTGACGCAGGTGATCCATCGCCGCCAAATGCTCTTTCCACAAAGTATCGAGGTTTTGCAGCATCACGGTCTTTTCGAAGTTACGTAGCACTTGTGCGCCAACCACTTCTTCTTTATGACGGTAGATCTCAACCGCTTTCTCTACGATACGCTCACGCAGCGCTTCTTCGTACAGTTTCTCTTCGCTGTCCAGCCATTCCTGAATCGGCAGATCCAAATCGAAGTCAGCTTTCAGACGCTCTTGCAGGCCTTCCACATCCCACATTTCTTCCAGAGACTGTGGTGGAATGTGAGCATCAATTACCGACAGGATCACGTCCTCACGGTTTTGCTCGATCATCTCACTGATGTCTTCAGCATTCATCAGCTCATCACGCAGCTCGTACACCACCTTACGCTGGTCGTTCGCCACGTCATCGAATTCAAGCAGCTGCTTACGGATATCGAAGTTACGGCCTTCCACTTTACGCTGGGCGTTTTCGATCGCTTTGGTCACCCATGGGTGCTCAATCGCTTCGCCTTCTTCCATACCCAGCTTCTTCATCATGTTCGACACACGATCAGAGGCAAAGATACGCATCAGGCCATCTTCCATCGACAGGTAGAAACGCGATGAACCGGCGTCACCCTGACGACCCGCACGACCACGCAACTGGTTATCGATACGACGAGATTCATGACGCTCAGTACCGATAATGTGCAGACCACCTGACGCCAGAACGGCATCGTGTGCCACTTTCCAGTCCGCTTTGATCTTCGCGATCTGCTCGTCAGTTGGGTTATCCAGTTTAGCGACTTCCGTCTGCCATGAACCACCCAGCACGATATCCGTACCACGGCCGGCCATGTTGGTCGCGATGGTTACCGCACCTGGCGCACCGGCTTCTGCCACGATATCCGCTTCGCGTTCGTGGAACTTCGCATTCAATACTTCGTGCTTGATACCTTGTTTTTTCAGGGCTTTTGATAGTAGTTCTGATTTTTCAATCGAAACAGTACCCACAAGCACTGGCTGACCTTTATCAACACGCGCTTTAATGTCTTCGCTGATCGCCGCAAATTTTTCCAACTCAGTCATGTACACCAAATCACCCATGTCATCACGGATCATTGGTTTGTTGGTTGGCAATACGACAGTTTCCAGACCGTAAATAGACTGGAATTCAAATGCTTCCGTATCCGCAGTACCGGTCATACCTGACAGTTTGCTGTACAAACGGAAGTAGTTCTGGAACGTGATAGAAGCCAGCGTCTGGTTTTCGTTTTGGATCTTCACGCCTTCTTTGGCTTCAACCGCCTGATGCAGACCTTCAGACCAACGACGACCAGGCATAGTACGGCCTGTGTGTTCATCAACGATGATCACTTCGTCGTCTTTCACGATGTAATCCACATCGCGTTCAAACAGGACGTGTGCACGCAAAGCGGCATTCACGTGGTGCAACAAGCTGATGTTCGCAGGCGAGTACAACGTATCTTCTTCTGCCATCATGCCATGCTGTTTCAGCAAATCTTCCACAAACTCCTGACCATTTTCTGTCAGGTGCGCTTGTTTGGATTTTTCATCCACGGTGTAGTGACCTTCACCACGGTATTCTTCGCTGTCTTCCTGATCCTGCTTCACAAGTTGTGGGATCAGGGTATTGATCTTGGTGTACAGCTCAGAGCTGTCTTCTGCAGGGCCTGAGATGATCAATGGGGTACGCGCTTCATCGATCAGGATGGAGTCCACCTCATCGACCACGGCAAAGAAACGCTCACGCTGTACACGGTCTTCCGGACGGAACGCCATGTTATCGCGCAGGTAGTCAAAACCAAATTCGTTGTTTGTACCGTACAGAACGTCTGCCGCATACGCTTCTTTTTTCGCTTGCGGAGGCATGTTTGGCACGTTCACGCCAACGGTCATACCTAGGAATTCAAACAGTGCACGGTTCGTTTCTGCATCACGCGCCGCCAAGTAGTCGTTCACAGTAACGATGTGAACACCTTTGCGGGTCAAGGCGTTAAGGTAAGCAGGCAGGGTTGCGGTCAGGGTTTTACCTTCACCGGTACGCATTTCTGCGATTTGGCAGTTGTTCAGTACCATACCGCCAATCAACTGCACATCGAAGTGACGCATGCCAAACACACGCTTCGACGCTTCACGTACCGTTGCAAACGCTTCTGGTAGTAGTTGATCAAGCTCTTCGCCTTGATCCAAACGCTCACGGAACTCAACGGTTTTCGCTTTTAGCTCTTCATCAAGCAGACTTTCGAACTGCGGTTCAAGCTTGTTGATTTGATCTACAATTTTGCGCATACGACGCAGAGTGCGGTCGTTACGGCTACCGATAACTTTGGTCAGTAGTTTTGATAACATGGCTTTGCCGTTTTCTCTTGTTATTTCAGCTGCATAAATGGCTGAATTGCTTAATCTGAATTTTTCGACGGGGATAAACCAAATCTCACTCGCAAGCTGATTTGGGTATATTCATCCCTGTCCCGTCTAAAACCGCCATTTGATATGACAACGGAAGCTGACCCGAAAAACTGTGCATGATAATGATATTGTGGCCTGATGGGATCATTTCAAGGGGAAAGTGAAAACAAACCCTGCGTTTTTCGGATCCGTGCTGCCCATTGATACTGGCAGCATCGCATACTGCACGTGACAGACAGCCTTCGCCACAGTACCCCTAAGCAGGTTATAATAAGGCATATTGACAGTGTCGCCTATGGCTAATCCCCCGCTGGGTTTACCATATTCGCAAAATTAGAACTAAGCCCCGACTTTTTTGCCTAGGAAGCGTAAGTAATGCGTGATCATCGCCCTCAAACGCCTGCCCATTTACTGGAAGACAGCACCATTGGCAGCAATATCCAGCAGCGTGCCATGGCACTGAGCCAGCTGGACAAAACGGTAAAAAAACACCTCGCCTGTGCCGAACACTGTCGCGTAAGCAATTTTCGTCAGGGGATCTTAATCATTGAAACCGCCTCGGCGGCCTGGTCAATGCGCCTGAACTACGAACGTAACACCCTGTGTCAGCAATTGCGTGCCGGCCCGTTACCGAGTTTGGTGAACATCGAAATCAAGGTCAACCCGCAACTGGCTGCCGTACAGCAGGAAAAAACCGAGAAAAAGCCGGACATTGTGCGTAAACCCATTACCCCGCAAGCGGCCGCCTATCTGCGTGAAACCGCTAAAGAAGCGCCTGAGAAAATCCGCGTGCGATTAGAGCGTATTGCCGCGTTAGCGAATAAAGGGCGCTAAAGCGAGAAGCGAGAAGCGAGAAGCGAGAAGCGAGAAGCGAGAAGCGAGAACAGCGTCGAAAAAAAAACGCAAAGGACAACGCAAAGAACCAACAAAAAAGACAAACAAAAAAGACAAACAAAAAAGACAAACAAAAAAGACAAACAAAAAAGACAAACAAAAACGCCGGACAATGTCCGGCGTTTTTTTAATTCTGCAAAGGCTTAGGCGAAGACCATACCTGGTTGAGCGAAAGTCACAGGAACTTGCTGCTCATCTTCAAAGGTTGACCATTCGTAGGCTTCTTGATCTGCCAATACCGCACGCAACAGTTTGTTATTCAGTGCGTGACCAGACTTAAAGGCCACCATTTCACCAATGATGTTATGACCACACATGTACAGATCGCCAATGGCATCCAATACTTTGTGTGTCACCAACTCATTGTCAAAACGCAAACCTTCATCATTCAGGATGCGGTAATCATCCAAAACAATGGCGTTGTCAAAGCTACCACCCAGTGCCAGATTCTGAGACTGAAGGTATTCAATATCACGCATGAATCCGAAGGTACGTGCGCGGCTAATGTCTTTAACAAAAGATTGGCTAGAGAAGTCTAACACTAAACGCTGCTGCTCTGCTTCGATCGCCGGATGGTTAAAATCGATAGCAAAATCCAGACGGAACCCGTTATGAGGACGAAGTTCTGCCCATTTATCGCCATCTTCGACGCGAACAGTTTTCTTGATACGCAAGAAACGCTTCGGTGCATTGAGCGTATCAATGCCGGCAGACTGCAACAGATAGATAAAAGGACTGGCGCTACCATCCATAATTGGAATTTCCGGTGCATCCACTTCGATAATCACGTTATCGATCCCCATACCTGCAAGGGCAGCGTTCAGGTGCTCAACAGTTGAGATGCGCACCCCTGACTCATTTACCAAGGCGGTACATAACATGGTGTCGCGCACAGCATTCGCGTCTGCTGGAAAATCAACAGGCGGATTTAAATCTGTACGGCGATAAATCACCCCTGTATTTGCAGCAGCAGGACGAAGAATAAGCGTCACCTTACGCCCAGAGTGAAGGCCCACCCCAGTCGTCTGCACAATGCTTTTCAGTGTACGTTGTCTGATCATCTGCTTATCTCAACTATTGTTTTGCCAAAATATCGGCCCGGATCCTTGCTATAAAGAAGAACAAGGACCGATATCATATCACTTTGTGACCAATTTCCCAAATCAATTAGATTGATCAGTCCGCCTGCTTACGCAGGAACGCTGGGATATCTAGGTAGTCGTGATCGGCTTGTGGCTTCGCTTTTGCCGCTGTCGCTTGCTGACCGGTTGAGTCTGCAACGGAAGCAGAAGGCGTCACCGTTTGTGGCTTCGCATCTTCAACTACTGGTGCCGCAACAGGTTTTTCCTGTGCCACTGCCTGTACTGGCTTAGAAGACGTCACTAGCGTGATATCAGGCTTACATTCTTTACCGATACCCGTTGCAACAACCGTTACACGCAGCTCATCAGACATTTCTGGGTCAAGTGAAGTACCGATAACCACGGTCGCGTTATCAGACGCGAACGCTTTCACGGTATTACCTACGGTCTCGAACTCGTCCAGACGCATGTCCATACCCGCAGTGATGTTAACCAGTACGCCACGCGCGCCAGCCAGATCGATATCTTCCAGCAATGGGCTCGAAATGGCCATTTCAGCCGCTTCTTCCGCACGGTCATCACCGGTTGCCACACCGCTACCCATCATCGCGTGACCCATTTCTGACATCACAGTACGTACGTCAGCAAAGTCGACGTTAATCATACCTGGACGGGTGATCAGCTCAGCAATGCCCTGTACCGCGTTTTTCAGTACGTCGTTAGCTTTCGCAAACGCGTCCAACAACGTGATACCACGGCCCAATACTTTCAGCAGCTTTTCGTTCGGGATAGTGATCAATGAATCGACGTGCTTAGACAGCTCTTCAATCCCTTGCTCTGCGAACGCCATGCGTTTTTTGCCTTCAAAGCTAAATGGTTTAGTCACCACCGCTACGGTCAAAATGCCTAGCTCTTTCGCCACTTCAGCAATGATTGGTGCCGCACCGGTACCGGTACCACCGCCCATGCCCGCCGCAATGAAAATCATATCTGAGCCTTGTAGCTCAGCTTTGATTGCTTCACGATCTTCCAGTGCAGAATCACGACCCACCTGAGGGTTTGCACCCGCACCCAGACCTTTAGTGATTGTGCCACCGATCTGAATCACGGTGCTGACACTGCTTTTACGAAGGGCCTGAGCATCCGTATTCACGGTAATAAACTCAACACCCTCAATTGACTCACGTACCATGTGATCAACAGCGTTGCCGCCGCCGCCGCCAACGCCAATGACCTTAATTACCGCTTCGTCAGACATTTCCATCATCGGTTCAAACATGTGTTCTCTCCGTCCATCCTGTTCGCATCAGGTTTTAAAAATTTTTGCTAAACCAGCCACTTACTTTCGTGAACAAACCAGAAACAGAACGTTTCGGTTCAATATCACTGCCATCAAATGTCTGACTATCCTTTCCGTAATGCAGTAGACCTACTGCTGTCGCATAGTGCGGGAACTGTACGTGCTCGGTCAGCCCGGTCACATCCAGCGGTAAACCGACTCGAACCTGATTGCTGAATACACGCTCCGCGCACTCCACCAACCCTTCCATCTGAGCCGCACCACCGGTCAGGACGATGCCTGCCGCTAATTGGTGTTTTACCCCCGCATTACGCAGTTGTTCTTGTACTTCCATCAGCTTCTGATTAACCAGCCCCAGCAATTCGCTGTAGCGAGGCTCTATCACTTCCGCCAATGTCTGGCTCTGCAAGCTGCGAGACGGACGCCCACCAACACTCGGGACATCCACTTTGGCGTCTTTACTCACCAATTCACTCAGTGCACAGCCATATTTTACTTTGATTTCTTCAGCATCCCCGAGCGGGGTACCAAAGGCATACGCGATATCACTGGTCACCACATTGCCGGCATACGGGATAACGGCAGCATGTCGTAATGCGCCCCCGGTCCATACCGCAATGTCCATGGTGCCGCCGCCTAAGTCGACCACACACACACCCAGCTCGCGCTCATCCGGCGTTAATACCGCATGACTGGCCGCCAACCCGGAGAAAATTAACTGGTCGACTTTCAGATCACAACGTTCCACGGCTTTCACAATGTTACGCGCCATGTCGTTGTGACAGGTGATCAGATGCACATTGGCTTCCATGCGTACCCCAGATAAACCAACCGGGTTTTTAATCCCCTCTTGGTAATCAATAGCAAATTCTTGCGGGATAACATGCAAAACTTTGTGTTCATCACTAATTTTTACTGACTTCGCTGTATGGATAACATTATCAACGTCGTCTTGCGTTACCTCTTTGTCAGAAATCGGCACCATGCCTTCTTCTGTCTGGCAACGAATATGCTTGCCGGATAATGACAAAAATACCGAGGAGATCTGGCAGTCGGCCATCAGCTCAGCCTTGTAAATCGCCCCTTGCACGGATTTGACTACCGATTCCAGGTCGTTTACCCCGCCTTTGTCCATCCCGTTAGACGGACTGCTGCCTTCACCGATGACGTTCACTTCACCATTGGGCAAAATTTCCCCGACCAAAGCACAGACTTTGGAAGTGCCAATATCCAGGCCTACTATCAGTTTTTTATCTGCCGCCTTCGTCATTAGCGCACGCTCTTATTGTTCTGCGAAACCAAACAGGTCAAGACAAACCAGGCGTTACTTGGGCTCGGTATCAGTAACCCAGCCTACCGCCGCCCCGGTGTCGTAGCGCAAGTCCACGTACTCAATGGCTTTTCCCTGCTGCTCCAAATCTGGGGACAAACTGATAAAGCGACGTAATCGCTCTATGCGATCAGTGCGCCCCAATTCAAGCTTGATGCCGTTTGTCAGCCAAACGCGCCAAGCCCGTCGTTCATTTAATGTCAGCCGCGCGATATCAAAACCGGCGCGCTGTAACAGCGGTTGCATCTCATGCCATACTGACAACACTTCCTGACTCGAACCGTCCGGTCCAGCCAGTGCCACCAGCGGTTTGCCCGCTTGGGCCATCGGCGCGGTGAATACCACACCGTCTGCGTTCACCAAATACTGGTCATCCCACGAGGCGACCGGTTGCTGCTCGACCAAATACACTTTGAGGGTATCTGGCCACTGTTTACGCACGGCAGCGCGAGCAACCCATGGCATGGCTTCTAATGCATGCTGGATATCATCGACATCTTGGGTCATAAAACTGCCCAGATGATCCAACTGCTGGATCCCGGCACGCACATCATTCGGCGTCAGGTAATGCAACTCCCCTTGGATCACTAACTGCGATAACGGCAGTCGGTTTGCATCGGTCATCCAGTGTATTGCAGCACTGAAAAGCCAAATCACAAAACCAATCACAAAGAGGAAAAATGCGACCCCACCCCAGTGCTTGCGCACGCAAGGCGATGTCAACGGTATTCGTTTTAAGACACTATCAGCCATAATTAGTTTAACCTTGATTAAATAGCCGATAATTACCCAGGAATTCCCACTATTGAGGTGTTATCTTCAAATATCGGTAAATTCTACCGAGTAAAGTTGACAGATTATACCGAGCAAGTTCAAGCTCTCCAACACTTCTGATGCGATTCCTGAGAGCAAAGCCCACGAAATACGAGATTTTACGTGCGCCTTACATTCATTATATGGTAAAGGAATTGAATATATGCAATAAAGATACCATTCAATTCCTTCACGCCTGCCCCATTACTGCTGCTGCATCTCTGCCACATTCAGCTTCATATCCGCTAACTGGCGGGCAATTTTGCCTACATCGCCGGCACCTTGTGTCAGAACCAAATCATCATTTTGCAGAATATTCGCCAAAGCGGCAGGCAGTGCGTCGGTATGCGGAACAAAAATCGGATCAATCTTACCGCGACCACGAATGGTACGACACAGTGAACGACCATCTGCGCCCGCAATTGGCATTTCGCCGGCCGGATACACATCCAGCATCACCAGTACATCCACCTGCTCCAGCACGTTGGCAAAGTCATCATACAGATCACGCGTACGGCTGTAACGGTGCGGCTGGAACACCATCACCAAACGCTTGTCGCTCCAACCGGCACGGGCCGCCTGAATGGTCACGTCGACTTCGCTTGGGTGATGACCGTAATCGTCCACCAGCATCACGTTACCGTTACCGGTTTCAAACTCGCCCAAATGGTCGAAACGGCGACCTGTGCCCTGGAATTCAGCCAGTGCCTGAATGATTGCGCTGTCTTCCACGCCTTCTTCCGTTGCCACAGCCACAGCAGCCGTTGCATTCAATGCGTTATGCTTACCCGGAATGTTCAGGGTCACCGCCAACGCCGGCTTGTCTTTACGCAAAATAGAGAAATGGCCTTGCTGACCACGCTGATGGTAATCCACCAGACGCACATCGGCATCGTCAGAGAAACCGTAAGTGATCACCGGACGGCCCACACGTGGCAGCAATTCACGTACCACGGGATCGTCCACACATACCACCGCCAAGCCGTAGAATGGCAGGTTATGCAGGAAGTCGACGAAGGTTTGCTTCAGCACTTCAAAGTCGCCACCGTAGGTATCCATATGGTCGGCTTCAATGTTAGTAACTACTGACACCATCGGCTGCAAATGCAGGAAGGACGCATCACTTTCATCGGCCTCGGCAATCAGGTAACGACTCAAGCCCAGTCGTGCATTCGTGCCGGCGCTCTTCACCAAGCCACCGTTGACAAAGGTTGGATCCAGACCGGCCTCAGAGTAAATCTGTGTTACCAGCGCTGTCGTGGTGGTTTTACCGTGGGTACCGGCAATCGCAATACCGTGACGGTAGCGCATCAGTTCAGCCAGCATTTCAGCACGGCGTACCACCGGGATACGTTGTTCACGTGCGGCAACCAGTTCCGGGTTTTCCTGATCAATGGCAGTAGAGACCACGACCACGCTGGCCCCTTCCACATTGCCCGCCTGATGGCCGAAGAAGATTTCCGCGCCTTTGCTTTCCAGACGCTGAGTCACCAAGTTCGGTGCTAAATCAGAGCCACTGATACGGTAGCCTTCGTTCACCAACACTTCCGCGATACCGCTCATGCCGGCACCACCAATGCCCACAAAGTGAATGCGTTCTACGCGGCGCATCTCTGGCACCATGGTTCGGATTTTTGCTAATTGTTGGTTATCCAGTTTACTCATCACTTTGTCTCGTCTTAATGCTTCGCTAGCGATTTGATCACGTCAGCCACACGGCGATCGGCATCAATGATGGCGGCATCACGCGCAGCCTGTGCCATGGCTTCTAGCTGTGCGCGATCGCGCTGTTCTAATTCTGCGGCTAACCCTTCAACGGTTAGATCCGGTTGCTCAATCATCACGGCAGCACCACACTGCACCAGATGATCGGCATTGAGTGCCTGCTGGCGATCTTTGTGCATGAACGGCACGAAAATCGCGCCGACGCCAGCGGCAGACAGCTCAGAAACCGTCAATGCCCCTGAACGGCACACCACGATATCGGCCCATGCATACGCAGCGGCCACATCGTCAATAAATTCGGTCACGTTGTGCGGCAGTTCGGTTTGTTCGCGATAGGCCCGTTCCGTCTCGGCTTGCGCGCCTTTACCGGCTTGATGCCAGATCGTTACGCGATCGCCCAGTAACCCCGCTACTTTGGGCATCGTCTGGTTCAGGATGCGCGCCCCTTGGCTACCGCCCATCACCAACACTCGGATAGGCCCGTCGCGATCGGCAAAGCGCACGCTCGGCGTCGGCAAGGCCACCACGTCCTGACGAACCGGATTTCCGACCACTTCACGACCCGCAAACGCACCTGGGAAGGCCTGCAGCACATTGGCCGCAATGCGTGACAGCCATTGGTTTGTCAGGCCTGCCACGGCATTTTGCTCATGCAGGATCACGGGTACACCACACAGCCACGCGGCCACGCCACCCGGCCCACTCACATAACCGCCCATACCCAATACGGCATCAGGCTGCCATGCTTTGATATAACGGCGCGCCTGCCAGATCGCACTGACGATCTTAAACGGCGCCGCCAATAAACGGCCAAGCCCCTGCCCACGCAGGCCCTTCACCTTAATAAAATCAATCTCGATACCATGCTTGGGCACCAAATCCGCTTCCATACGATCGGCAGTGCCTAACCAGCGGATCTCCCAGCCTTCTTGCTGCAATTTTTTTGCAACGGCCAGCCCCGGAAACACATGGCCTCCGGTGCCACCAGCCATCACCAGCAAGCGTTTATTCTTGTTCATTGTCTTGTTCTTCTATCGTCGTCGGTTCCGGTCTGTTTTTCGCGGCGATACGCTGCTCATAATCAATCCGGATCAAAATGGCCACCGCAGTCGCCATAATTAACAAACTCGACCCACCGTAACTGATCAGCGGCAAGGTCAACCCTTTGGTCGGCACCATACCGGCTGCGGCCCCGACATTAACCAATGACTGGAAGGCAAACCAGAATGCAAAGCCAAAAGCGAGAAAACCACCGAACAACTGCTCAGTTTGCAAACAACGGCGACCTATCAACAAGGCTTTCACCACCAGCGAGAAGATCAGCAACAGCACTACGGTCACCCCAACTAACCCCAACTCTTCAGCTAAGACGGAGAATACAAAGTCCGTGTGTGCTTCAGGTAGATAAGCAAGCTTCTGAATAGAGTTTCCTAAGCCCTGCCCCAACCATTCGCCACGGCCAAAAGCCATCAGGGACTGCGTCAACTGGTAACCACTACCAAACGGGTTTTCCCACGGATCCAAAAAAGACGTCACTCGCGCCCAACGATAAGGTTCGAATACGATCAATGCGCCAATCAATCCGACCGCTATCACGAGCATGACCATAAACGGTAAGATCCTAGAACCGGCAATAAAGAGCATGCCCACCGTGGTCACAAACATCACCACGAAGGAGCCTAAATCAGGCTGCGCCAGTAACAAGCCCCCCAGTACGATTAAAAGTAAAATAGGTTTTACAAAACCAAACGTGCTTTCTCGTACTTGCTCGTACTGTCGAACCAAATAAGCGGCAATAAAAATAAACAGGGTCAGTTTGGTCAGTTCTGCAGGCTGCAAATTCAACGGACCTAATGGAATCCAGCGAGAGGCCCCGTTAACTGAGTTACCAATAACGAGTACCACACACAATAAAAACATTGAGACCAGAAGCATTTTCCAGCCATGTCGGTGCCAAAACTGGAGAGGGACCATAACCATCCCCGCCGCCAGCCCCAGCGATAGAACTAAAAATGACGCATGACGCAGGGCAAAATAGAACGGAAAATCCGTCAGGCGGGTCGCGATTGGCACAGAAGCCGAGGTCACCATCACCAAGCCGGTCACCATCAGCGCTAAGGCGATCCACACCAGCTGACGGTCATACGGCGCTTGAGCCGCCGGCTTGGCCATCCAGCCAAACACGCCACCGAAGAACGCGCTAAAAGCGTCTTTTACCGCCACGCGCATCAGTGCATCTCACCGATGCGATCTTTTAACGCCTCCGCGAGGGCCACAAAGGCATCGCCACGGGCCATGAAATTGGCGAACTGATCCAAACTGGCGCACGCCGGAGACAACATGATCATATCGCCGGCACGGGCCTGTTGCGCCGCTAAGGTGGTCGCCTCAACTAGGGTGTCAACGGCAACAGACTGCGCCGCCAGCGGCAAGAAAGCCTCACGGTCACGGCCGTAGCAGTACAAGCGCACGTTCATCTCTGCCAGGATTGGCGCAAGCTCGGAAAAGTCCGCGCCTTTGCCGTCACCGCCCACTAAAAGGTGCAATGTGCCGTCAAGGCTCAAACCGCTTAGGGCCGCTTGGGTGCTGGCCAGATTCGTTGCTTTGGAGTCATTGACCCAGCGCACGCCTGCATGGTTAACCACCAACTGGCAACGGTGCGATAGACCTTGGTAACGGCGCAATGCACGACACGACGCAGCGCGATCAATGCCCGCCGCATCCGCCAGCGCTAACGCTGCCAGACTGTTTGCCACATTGTGACGGCCGACTAACGCAATCTCATCAGCCGGCATCAACGCTTCACCGTTAACCGCTAACCATTCGCGGCCCTCGATACGCACCAAGCCATAAGCACGATCATCAAAACCAAAGCTGGTCATGGCGGTATTCACATCGGGTTGAGTCGCCATATCGTCACGGTTAAACACCGCAAGCTCGGCATGGTGGAAGATACGCATCTTGGCTTCGCTGTACTGGCGTAAACCGCCCGGATAGCGATCCATGTGATCTTCCGATAAATTCAGGTACACCGCCGCTTTCAGCGCCAGTGATGAGGTCGTTTCAAGCTGAAAGCTGGATAGCTCCAACACGTACAAATCATGCTGGTTGATCAGCATATCCAATGCTGCAAAACCAATGTTGCCACCCACACCCACGTTGATGCCGGCTTCTTTGGCCATCTCGCCCACCAAGCTGGTCACGGTACTTTTACCGTTTGAACCGGTGATCGCGACAACGGGTTTATCCACCGCACGGGCGAACAATTCGATGTCACCGACAATCTCAACGCCCGCATGGGCCGCTGTCTGCAGCTCTGGCGTCGCCAGCGCAATACCCGGACTGGCGACAATCATGTCTGCCGCCAATAGCCAGTCCATGTTCCACTGGCCGCAGCACAATGCCACACTATCCGGTAGCTGGTCATGACCAGGTGGCGTGTCACGGGTATCAATCACTTTAATATCCATCGACGGAGACAGTCGTAACAGGTGATGAACAACAGACAAGCCCGTCATTCCCAGCCCAATCACAACAACCTTATTTACGCCACCTAAGCCTTTCATTTATCGTACCTTCAATGTCGCCAGTGCAATCAGTACCAGCATCAATGTAATGATCCAGAAACGCACGATCACGCGCGGCTCCGGCCAACCTTTCAATTCGTAGTGGTGATGGATGGGTGCCATGCGGAAAATACGCTGGCCGCGCAGTTTGTAAGAGCCGACCTGCAGGATCACAGAAACCGTTTCCATCACAAACACACCGCCCATCAGTACCAATAGCAGTTCCTGACGCACCAGTACCGCGATGGTACCCAACGCGCCACCCAGAGCCAGAGAGCCAACATCGCCCATGAAGACCTGTGCTGGGTAAGTGTTAAACCACAAAAAGCCCAGACCCGCACCGACAATCGCCGTACACACCACGACCAACTCGCTGGCATCTTTCAGATAAGGGATATGCAGGTATTCTGCAAAGTTCACGTTACCGGTCGCCCAGGCAATGAACGCCATACCGCCCGCCACCATCACGGTTGGCATAATCGCCAGACCGTCCAGGCCATCGGTCAGGTTCACCGCGTTACTGGTGCCGACAATCACGAAATAGGTAAAGACGATGTAGAACAGCCCCAGCTGTGGCATCACATCTTTAAAGAACGGTACCACCAGTTGTGTCGCCACCGTGTCTTGGCCGTGCACATACAGCGCAAATGCGACGCCCAGCGCGATCACCGACTGCCAGAAGTATTTCCAGCGCGCGATCAGACCATCGGTGTTCTTGCGTACCACCTTACGGTAGTCATCCACAAAGCCTACCGCACCGTAGCCGAGCATGACCACGAGCACTGCCCACACATACGGGTTGCTCAGATCGGCCCAGAGCAACACCGTGATCGCAATCGCCGCCAGGATCATGATCCCGCCCATGGTTGGCGTACCACGTTTGCTAAAATGGGATTCCGGACCGTCGTGACGGACAACCTGACCGATTTGCAGCATCTGCAAACGGGCGATCAAGCGCGGGCCCATCCAGAGCGAAATCATCAGTGCGGTTAAGATACTGATGATGGCGCGGAACGTCAGGTATTCAAACAGACGGAAAAAAGGAAAAGTCGGTTCTAGTAAGTCGGCTAACCAGTAAATCATGCTTCTTGTTCCTGCAGTGCCACAATCACATCTTCCATGCGGGAGCTACGCGCCCCTTTTGCCAGCACTGTCACTTGGAGGTTATGTTCGTTGAGTTGTGTCTCGAGTTGCTGTTGCAACGCAGCAATCAAGTCAGCTTTATTGTCAAAATGTCGGCCACCGTTCAGTTCGCTCACCACCTGGCTTGCGCGACCAAAGGTCATGACATCCAGACCACGATGTTGCGCATGCTCTGCTACCTCACGGTGCAAGGCTGCACTGTCATCGCCCAATTCCGCCATGTCGCCCAGAATAAACCAACGTTGCCCGTCAAAACTGTCGAGCAAATCAATCGCGGCTTTTACCGAGGCCACACTGGCATTGTAGGTATCATCAATCAGGCGCAAATTGGTGCGTGGCTCGGTAATATCAACCCGCCCCTTCACACTGGTGACTTGCCCCAAACCGGCTTGTACCTGCGCCGGGGTCGCACCGACCGCCATGGCCATCGCAGCGGCCGCCAACGCATTAGACACGTTATGCTGACCGGCAATCGTCAGGCTGACCGGAAACGCGCCTGAAGGGGTGCGCATTGTAAAACAAGCACGCCCAAGACTGTTAATAATTATGTCATCAGCGGAAAAATCAGCATTTTTTTGCGTTGCAGAGAAGGTCACGAGCTGATGATTGTCCAGCAATGGCTGCCAAGTGGCTTGTGAATGCGAATCCAGATTGATGATGGCGGTAGCGTTATCGCCCGTCAGCCCCTCAAAAATCTCGCCTTTGGCTTTTGCGACTCCGGCCAATGAGCCAAACCCTTCCAGATGGGCAGCCGCCAGGTTATTCACCAGCGCCACTTGTGGCTTCACCAGATGCGTAGTGTACGCGATTTCGTTTTGATGGTTAGCGCCCAGCTCAATCACGGCAAATTCATCGGCCGCCGTCAGGCGCAATAGCGTCAGCGGTACCCCGATGTCGTTATTGAAGTTACCGGCTGTCGCCAAGACTTTGCCTTTTTCGGCCAGAATCGCCGCGACCATCTCTTTGACGGTGGTTTTGCCGCAGCTGCCCGTCAACGCCAAGGTTGTCAGGCCGTGTTGTTCGCTCAGGGTCGCTTTGACCCAGGCGCCTAACTGCCCCAATGCGGCGTGGGTATCGGCCACCACCACTTGTGGCAGCGCCACCGGTAAGTGGCGGCTTACTAAAAGGGCCATCGCCCCGTTCTCACGGGCCGTTTCACAAAAGTCATGGGCGTCAAAACGCTCGCCTTTCAGGGCAATAAACAGGGTGCTTTCTCCGATCTGACGGGTATCGGTCGATACCGCCGTGATCGACGCATCACTGCCGACCAACTCACCCCCAAGGATCTGGGCCAGTTGGGAAAGAGAAACCTGAATCATGCGTGCGCCTCCAGTAATGCTTGTGCCGTTTCGCGATCAGAATAATGAATCGTGCGATCCGCCAGAATTTGATAATCCTCATGCCCTTTGCCTGCCACCAAAATGATGTCGTCAGCACCGGCATGGGTAAATGCCCACTCACAGGCTTGCGCGCGATCGTGCACCACGGCAGCCGTTTCCGGCGCGCTCAAGCCAGCCAGCATATCGGCCATAATGACAGTAGGATCTTCACTGCGCGGGTTGTCGTCGGTCAGAATCACACGGTCGGCCAGTTGCTCTGCCGCCTGTGCCATCATCGGGCGTTTACCGCTGTCACGGTCGCCGCCACAGCCAAAGATACACCACAGCTCGCCGTCACAATGGACGCGCAATGCCTGCAACGCCTTTTCCAATGCATCTGGCGTATGAGCATAGTCAACGACCAGCATAGGTTTGTCAGGCGCTTGAAAAACTTCCATTCGGCCGGTAACGGCTTTCAGTTGCGGCGCGGCGGCCAACAGCGGTGCCATCGGGTGGCCCGTCGCCAGCAAGGTGGCTAACGCCAACATCAGGTTCATCACATTGAAGGCGCCCACTAATGGCGCGCAGAACTCCCCTTCGCCCCAGCTCGAATCAAAGCGGACGGTCACCCCTTGGGTGCTGTAATGTACTTGCTCCAGCCACAACGCCTGCCCGGCCCAGCCTGACAGACTGATTTTTTCCTGTGCCACGGCAACCGCCTCTGGCAAGGTAAGCAACCACTCACGTCCTACCGCATCATCGGCATTGATGATGGCCTTGCCGCAATGGTGGGCGGTAAACAGGGTTTTCTTGGCGCCGGCGTAGCTCGCCATGTCACCGTGGTAATCCAAATGATCACGGCTCAAATTGGTAAAGATGCTGGCCTGAAACTGAAGGGCACTGATACGCCCTTGTACCAGGCCATGGGAAGACACTTCCATCGCGGCGTAATCCGCCCCTTGCTGCACCATCTCTGCCAGCACGTGCGGAATTTCAATGGCGCTGCCCGTGGTATTGGCCGCCGGTACAATCTGTCCGAGCAAACCGTTACCCGTGGTGCCCATGACCCCAGCCTGATGCCCAAGCAAGTTAGCCCATTGTGCCAATAGCTGGCTGATAGTGGTTTTACCGTTGGTGCCGGTCACCGCAATCAGCGACAAGGCTTCATCCGGTGCGCCGTAAAAACGCTTGGCAATGGCAGACAACAATGTGTTCAGCGATGGCAGGGCAATCACCGCCACGCCATTTTGTTCCGTCAGGCTGAACGTGTTGTCGTCGTTGTGGGTCAGCACGGCCGCTGCGCCGTTTTCAATCGCTTTAGCCATGAACTGACGGCCATCTACGCTGTGGCCCTTTATCGCGACAAACACATCGCCCTGCTTGACGTGACGGCTGTCTAACGTCATGCCGCTCACGGATAATGCCGAGACAGACGCAGGTAACGCCTCTGCTTGGAGCCATGGCGCCAACAATGCGCCCAGCGGAGTAGATTGCTTAGATTCCGGCATCACTATGATCTCTATGATTCACGAGGTTCAAATGTTCGAGGGTGCCCGCATCCGGCGGGATATTTAAAATTTGTAAGGCGCTTTCCATCACTTCGGAGAAAATCGGGGCCGCAATCGCACCACCGTAGTATTTGTCCCCTTGCGGCTCGTTCACGACCACGACCATGGCCAAACGCGGATCGCTGATCGGCGCAATACCGGCAGTCATCGCCACGTATTCATCGCTGTAGCCCCCCGCCACCGCTTTTTTCGCGGTACCGGTTTTGGCTCCGACACGGTATCCCGGTACCGCCGCACGCTTCGCACTGCCTTCTTTGTGGGTCACCGTTTCGAGCATATTCAGCAACTTACGGGTGTTTTCTGCCGACACGACCTGACGCCCCGGCACCACCGATTCGGTTTTCAGGATCGACAACGGTCGGCTCACCCCCATCGCACCCAGCGTGGCATACGCGCGCACCAACTGAATAGGCGTCACCGAAATCCCGTAGCCAAACGCCAGAGTCGCGCGTTCAAAGTCAGACCAGCGACGACGATCCGGGAAGAAGCCTTGCGCTTCACCGATCAGGTTAATGCCCGAGGCATCGCCCAAACCGACACTGCTGTACATCCCCAACACCGCATCGATAGGCATCGCCAGTGACAGCTTACTGACACCTATGTTACTGGATTTTTGTAAAATTCGAGCAAGGTTTGCTTTACCAACGCGAGAAACATCACGCACACGGCTGCCGCCGATCTGCATGAGGCCATTACCGGTATCAATCACGGTGTGCTCATCCGCCACGCCATTTTCCAGCGCCGCCAGCACCACAAACGGTTTGATGGTCGAGCCCGGCTCCATGGCATCGGTGATCGCACGGTTACGCATACGGTAACTTTGCAGCTGCTCACGGTTGTTCGGGTTGTAAGACGGCGCATTGACCATGGCCAGCACCTCACCGGTGCGCACATCCACCATCACAATGGATGCGGATGTCGCCTGATAATCGGCCACCGCCTGTTTCACGGCGCGGTAAGCCACGGCCTGCAGACGCTGATCGATACTCAGACTGAGCGGTTTGCCCGGCTCACGTTGTTTCAGAGAGATATTTTCCACCACGCGCCCGTAACGGTCTTTACGCACGGTGCGGCGTCCCGGCTCGCCAGTCAGCCAGCCGTCATAGGTGCGCTCCACCCCTTCCAGGCCGTGACTGTCGATACCCGTCACACCAATCAGATGGGCGCTGACCTCAGCGGCCGGATAGAAACGACGGGACTCGTCTTTCAAGCCAATGCCCCGCAAGCTCAACTTCCTGACATAATCAGCCATCGCCGGACTCACCTGACGCTGCAGGTAGATAAAGCGCCGCTTTTTGTTGTCTTCTAAACGGTCGAGTAATTCTTTGCGATCCAGACCCAAAACATCGGCCAGAGCATACCAGCGTTCACGCTGCGCCAGTCCATCATCTTTAAATATCTCTACAGGGTCGGCCCAGACTGCCTGTACCGGTACACTGACGGCCAGTGGTTCACCATTGCGATCGGAGATGATCCCACGTGCGGATGGCATGGCTTTGACACGCAATGAACGCATGTCCCCTTCTTGGATCAACTTGCCCGGCTCAAGCACCTGAATGTAGGCGGCCCGGGCGATCAGAGCGATCAACGCCAGCGCAACGAAGCCACAAATGACAGTAAAGCGCCACGGGATGAATGCCGGTGGCGCTTTCTGACGTCGCTGGTTCTGCTTGGCTGAACGCTTAAATAGATTCTTCAATTTCATTTACTGCACAATGACTTCATTGTCGCGGGAAGGACGATGCATTTGCATTTCATCCTCGGCCAGACGCTCAATGCGGCTATGCTCAGCCAGTGAATTTTCTTCAAGGATTTGGTTGCGCCATTCAATGTCGAGCTGATCGCGTTCGATCAGCAGTTGCTCTTGCTGGGCAATTAATTGGCGGGAGTTGTGGGTGATGAGCACCACCCCAACCGCAGAACACAACACCAGAACCAACAGCACGAGCGGAAAACGCCCGATGGTCAGGAGATCTTTGCCAATGATTTTAGCGAGATTGTCTGAAGGTTCCGGTGCGACTTTCATACGATTACAAACGCTCAGCTAGACGCAGAACAGAACTGCGCGAGCGCGCGTTTTCTGTGATTTCATCGCGGCTTGGCTTGATCGCTTTACCGACGGCTTTCAGCCCTGCCGAGCCCAGCGCTTTGATTTGCTCTTCCGTCAGCGGCAGACCGGCCGGTACTTCCGGGCCTTTACTTTGCTTGCGGATAAAACGCTTCACCATACGATCTTCCAATGAGTGGAAGCTGATCACTGACAGACGGCCGCCCGGAGCCAATACGCTCATCGCGCCGTTAAGTGCGGTTTCGATCTCATCCAACTCACTGTTGATGTAGATGCGGATCGCCTGGAAACTGCGGGTCGCCGGGTGCTTATGCTTGTCTTTAAACGGTGACACGTCGGCAATCAGTTTAGCCAATTGCGTGGTACGCGTTAGTGGTTCATTTTCTGGGTTTTCGCGGTATTCCACGATGCCACGGGCAATACGCTTGGCAAAACGCTCTTCACCAAATTCACGCAGCACCCATGCGATGTCGTCGGCTTCTGCGGCCGCCAGCCATTCAGCGGCAGATTGGCCAGATGTGGGATCCATACGCATGTCCAGCGGACCGTCACGCATAAAGCTAAAGCCACGCTCAGCGTCGTCCAGCTGTGGCGATGACACGCCCAAGTCCAGCAGCACGCCGTCAACACGGCCGATCAAATCACGCTCTTCCATGTATTTTTCCATGCCAGAGAACGGGCCATGGATAATGTTGAAGCGTGGATCATTGATTTTCGCGGCTTCCGCAATCGCCTGTGGATCACGGTCGATACTGTACAGACGACCATTTTCACCCAGCTGGGAAAGAATCAAACGGCTATGGCCACCACGGCCGAAAGTCCCGTCGATGTAGATACCATCCGGCTTAATTGCTAAGCCATCAACGGATTCATGAAGTAAGACGGAGACGTGCGCAAACTGTTCAGACATAAGGATTCATTCAGCTCTTGTGAAAGCCCGCCAAGCCATCACACAGTGCAACGGCCGGACGTAAACATTTATTAGGAAAGAAATTCAGCGACTTAATGCGTAAAAATGCTTTTTTCATAGCAATTGCCGCAAATTCCCATGGCAAAGTGTACGTATTTGACAAAAAAGATGTCAAGCCAGCACCCGCATTTCTAACAATCTATTGATATTTAGCACCGAAATTTAGTACGAGCAAAACTGTGGGAAAATTTTTTGAGGGGCTGAATACGATAAAAGGTGATGCCACACTTCCAAAGAAGCATCGCATCACCTTTTATACTGAAAGTGGTGAGTTGGCCATATAAGCCGGGTTCTGTTCCGCTTGCGCGGTGGTAACCATTCCTCTAGGCCTGCAATCACTCACAGGCTCAAGCAACCTACCCGTCCCCAACGCGGGCCACGCCATTAGGGACCTATTTGGTCTTGCTCCGGGTGGAGTTTACCGTGCCACGAACTATTACTAGTCGCGCGGTGCGCTCTTACCGCACCCTTTCACCCTTACCTGTGCCTTCCGAAGAAGGCCATCGGCGGTATACTCTCTGCTGCACTGGTCGTAGGCTCGCGCCCCCCAGACGTTATCTGGCACCCTGCCCTATGGAGCCCGGACTTTCCTCCCCCTCGTCAGTCTCCCAAAGGACATCAACGAAGCAGCGGTTACCTTGGCCAACTCAAGCGCGGATTGTATAAGACTTAGGTCACAGTTACCAGTGAAAAAAGCCCTGTGATGCAGAGGTGCTCAAAATACCCGCAACTTCTGCTCCATCATCCGCTTTCTACGCACACACGCCCTTAGTCGAGATGCTCCAAGCCCCACTTGTAAAGGGCATTTTTCTTCACATTGTGGATTTCAGCAGCCAGTGCTGCGGCTTTTTTCAGCGGCAGCTCTTGGGTCAGCAAACCCAGTGTGCGCAGCGCGTCCGCCGGCAAATCTTCTTTTTCTGCACGGTGACCGGCCACCAGCAGCACCATCTCCCCACGGGTACGGTTGCTGTCTTGCTCCAGCCACTCAATCAACTCACCCAATGGCGCGCCATGGAAGGTTTCGTAGGTTTTGGTCAGCTCACGCGCCAAGACCACCTGACGATCCGGGCCCAATACCGCCAGCATGTCGGCCAGCGAGTCCATGATACGGTGAGGGGATTCGTAAAAAATCAGTGTGCGCTCGTCATCCGCCAACGCTTGGAAACGATCGCGACGTCCCTTGCTTTTCGGCGGCAGGAAGCCTTCAAAGCTGAAACGGTCAGACGGTAAACCCGCGCCACTCAGTGCCGTGGTGACCGCACAGGGCCCAGGTAACGGCACAACTTTGACCCCCGCCTGACGACAGCGATTCACAAGATGGTATCCTGGATCACTGATCAATGGCGTACCGGCATCCGACACGAGCGCGATACTGGTACCGGCCTGAAGTTTTTCGATCAAATAGTCAGCTTTTTGCTGTTCGTTATGATCGTGAAGCGCAAAGGTGCGGGTCGAGATCGAAAAATGGGTTAATAGCCGGGATGTATGGCGCGTATCTTCTGCGGCAATCAGGTCCACATTCGCCAACACGTCCAATGCACGCTGTGTAATATCTGCCAAATTACCGATTGGTGTTGGGACGATGTACAAAGTTGCGATGTCTACCGTGCATGAATTGGTCTCACTCATTTGTTTAAGATCTCATCTGCAATTAATATAGAAAGTAATTTGTCACAGTTGAATGAATTCAATGCTCAATTTTACCCATAAGCGTAAAAGTGTATCACGACTGTTCGCCCCTGTAGCCCTTGCCGTGATTTTGGCAGGCTGTGCTACGACAAGTGAGCAACCCGTCGTCGCCACTGATATTACCGCTGCTGCCACCGATACGGCGGCCAATTATCTGATCAAAGCCGAATCCAGTGAAGGTGTTGAAAGCATCAACTGGCACATTCTGGCGCTCAAAGCCTTCATCCAGGAAGGACGCTGGGCACAAGCCGAGCAACAAGTGCAACGCCTGAGCCAAATGAACTTAGGTCCGGTCCAGCTGGCAGAATGGCAACTGGCTCGCGCCACACTGCGCTACCAGCAAGGCCAGCCGCAAGCGGCACTGGACAGCCTGAACTTCCAGCCTTGGTGGACACTGTCGAAAAGCCAGTACGTGCGCTACCACATGCTACGTGCAGAGCTTTACGCGCAAACCCAGCAGCCATTGGCCGCTGCCCGTGAACGTACCATTTTGGATCAGTACCTTGCCCCTGAGCAAAAAGCCGCTAACTGGCAACAACTGTGGCAAGATCTGGCGCTGTACAACAATAATCAGCTACAAACCATCGCGCTCGGTGATGATGAAAGCGTGCTGCGTGGTTGGGTCCAGCTGGCGGTATTGAAAAATACCTACGCCCAGCGCCCTGCCAAGCTAAAGAGCATGGTACAAGACTGGCTGGCACAGCACCCTTACCACCCGGCGAACCAATACCTGCCGGCGGATCTGGATGCCATCATGTCACTGGAAATTGCCCAGATCGACAATGTCGCCCTGCTGCTGCCGCTGTCTGGCCGCTTTGAGAAATCCGGTAAAGCGGTACGAGATGGCTTTATTAACGCCATGCTGGATGACACCGGCCGCGCCGCCGAGACAGAGCTGACGGTCTACGATACGGAAGCGGAATCTATTCCGTCTATCATGAGCAAATTGCAGCAAACCGGTGTGCAGCTGGTGATCGGTCCGCTTCGCAAAGAAAAAATCACCGAGTTTCAGCAAGCTAACCAGGGGCAAATCTCCCTGCTGGCGTTGAATGAACCGGATCAAAGCACCATTAATCAGGGCAACGCCTGCTACTTTGCCCTGTCACCGGAACAAGAAGCAGAACAAGCGGCACGTCACCTGTTTGCCGAAGGCCACCGTTACCCGATGGTGCTGGCACCGGGCAACAGCTTTGGCCAGCGTGTGAGTGATGCGTTCATCAAACAATGGCAGCAACTGACCGGCAATACACCCGCCCAGCGTCAATTCAGCTCGCGCCAGCAGATCCAAAAAGAGATCGCCGGTGTGTTTGGCCTGACCGACAGCCAGGCGCGCATCGATCAGATGAAACAAATTCTGGGCAACAACAGCCTGGAAGGTCAGCCGCGTAGCCGTCGTGATACCGATGCGGTGTACATGATTGCCAATATCAATGAGCTGACGTTGCTTAAACCGTTTATCGATGTGGCCGTGAACCCGGGTGTGAAGCCACCTAGCTTGTACGCCAGCTCGCGCAGCTACCCGAACCGTAACGTCAATACCATGGACATCCGTGGCATCGAGTTCAGCGATATCCCGCTATTGGTGAACGCCAACCAGCACTTTATGGGACAATTTGATGAGCTATGGCCAAACAGCAACAACACCGAAGTGCGTCTGCATGCCTTCGGGATGGATGCCTACAAGATGATCACCGAATTACCGCAAATGCGCGTGGTCGATAACTACACCACCCAAGGTAACACTGGCGTACTGAGCCTGGATAACCAATGTGTGGTACAGCGTGAACTGAGCTGGGCAACCTTTTCCGGTGACGGTATTGAGCCTGCGCAATAAGCGCCAACAAGGGCAACACTATGAAGCCGTGGCGGAAGACTACCTTCGCCGCCACGGTCTCCTTCCCTGCCAACGCAATTTCCAATGCCGCAGCGGCGAAATCGACCTGATCATGCGTGATCGCCGATGCTGGGTCTTTGTCGAAGTCAAATTCCGCAAAAACAACCATTACGGTTCCGGCGCAGACGCGGTAAACTGGCGCAAACAGCAACGCCTGAAACGTGCGGCTTTTTTTTGGCTGCAAAAACAAGGTCATGCTATCGAACACACAGAGTTTCGGTTTGATGTGGTCAGCCTCACCGGCGAACCACCGACAATCGAATGGTTTACCAACACCCTAGTAGAAGGTTGATCCATGCTAGAGAGCATTAAAGAAAGTTTTACCGAAAGCATCCAAACCCAAATTGCTGCCGCCGAGGCCCTGCCCGACGCGATTTCCACAGCAGCTCAGGCCATGGTGCAAAGCCTGCTCAACGGCAACAAAATCCTCTGCTGCGGTAACGGCGGTTCAGCGGCCAATGCCCAGCATTTCGCGGCATGCCTGATCAACCGCTTTGAAACCGAACGCCCTAGCCTGCCGGCATTGGCCCTGACGGCCGATACCATCACGCTATCTGCTATTGCCAATGACTACCACCATGACGAAGTATTTTCGAAGCAGGTACGTGCATTGGGTCAGGCGGGCGATATCCTGTTTGTGCTGTCGACCAGCGGTAACAGCAAGAACATCATTAAAGCGATGGAAGCGGCATTGACCCGTGACATGACCATTATCGCCCTGACCGGTCAGGATGGCGGTGAGATGGCGGGTTTACTGGGCACTCACGATGTTGAAATCCGCATTCCATCACAACGCACCGCCCGTATTCAGGAAGGTCACCTGCTGACGGTTCACTGTCTGTGTGATCTGATTGATAAGGTGCTTTTCCCTCACCACGACGCTTAAGGTATTCAGGATGATTTCCCGTAATTGGCGCTGGCTGTTATGTCTGGTGCTTTTCCCTCTGCTTTCGGCCTGCTCTATCATTGATCCGGCAGATACCCGCTCAGGCTGGCAACAGTGGCATGACACACAAATTGAAATGGAAGTGGGCGGTTTAGCCAATAAGCCCCCGTTCAATGGCCAGACTCGCGTGAACGCAGTGTCAGTGGAAGGCAAAGTATTGTTAGTCGGCCAGGCCGTCAACCAAGGCATCAGTGAACAGCTCGAGCAGCAAGTGCGTGCGATCCCAAACGTGAGTTGGGTGTATAACGAATTGCAGATCCGCCCTTTGCCGCAGCTAGGTGAAGTAAGTCAGGACAGCTGGATCACCACCAAAGTGAAAAGCCAATTGATCGCCAGCAAGCGTCTGCGTGATATCAGCATCAAGGTGATCACTGAAGGTCAGGCCGTGTACCTACTGGGCTATGTTACGGCAGAGCAAGGCGATGTGGCCGCAGATATCACCCGCAATGTCTCAGGGGTGAAGAAAGTGGTTAAGGTGTTTGAGTACCCACAGCCATAACGGCTATAGCGGCAAGAGACAGGCCTTAAAGAACAGATAAAGAAAAACGCAGCCGAGGCTGCGTTTTTTATGAGGCGTTATTTCACCACGCGAAGACTTGGACGACCACGCGGACGTGGCGGCTCATCGTCAGGGTGATCTTCTGCATCTGCCGTCACTTCGGCCAATGGAGAGCTCACCTCTGCAATGTCATCATCTTCGTCGTCTTCGATCTCAATCATGCCACCGTCATACGCTGGCTCAGGCTCAAACATGGTGCCTGCGCCATTTTCACGGGCATAAATCGCCAGTGCAGCATACATCGGTACAATCACAGAGTGAGGACGGCCACTGAAACGGGCATTAAAGCTGATTGCTTCATTGCCTAGTTCCAGGTTACCTACCGCACGCGGCGCAATGTTCAGCACGATCTGACCGTCGCTGACAAATTCCATCGGTACACGTACGCCCGGTAATGTCGCGTCCACCACCAAGTGTGGGGTCAAATCGTTATCCACCAGCCAGTCGTAGAATGCACGTAGCAAGTACGGACGACGTGGTGTCATGCTATCCATCTGCATTATTTGCCAGCCAGACGCATTTCACGTTCTGCTTCAGTCAGTGAAGCCAGGAATGAATCACGCTCAAATACACGTGTCATGTACGCTTTCACTTCCTTCGCGCCAGCGCCTGTTAGCTCGATACCCATTTCAGGCAAACGCCATAGCAATGGGGCCAGGTAACAGTCAACCAAGCTGAACTCTTCGCTCATGAAGTAAGGGAACTCAGCAAATACCGGTGCCAGTGCCAGCAATTCTTCACGAAGTTGCTTACGCGCTTTGTCGGCTTCATCTGCGCTACCTTTGCGCACTTTTTCCGCCAATGAGTACCAGTTACGTTCAATGCGGTACATCATCAGACGACTGTTACCACGGGCAACAGGGTAAACAGGCATCAATGGCGGATGAGGGAAACGCTCATCCAGGTACTCCATGATGATACTTGCTTGGTAAAGTGCAAGCTCACGGTCAACCAGGGTCGGCACTGAGTTGTACGGGTTCAGGTCTAGTAGATCTTCCGGCAGGTTATTTGGATCAACCAGCTCGATTTCAACACTCACACCTTTTTCTGCTAGTACGATACGCACCTGATGGCTGTAGATGTCAGAAGCATCAGAATACAGAGTCATCACCGAGCGTTTATTGGCAGCAACAGCCATTAACCCCTCCAGTATATTTAAATACACAAAAAACAACGGGGGCGCCTTGCCCCCATTGCGAGAATCTAACCCACTAGATTACCCGATCAGTGGACATCACGCCAATATTCTTTCTTCAACAGTAATGTTAGTACAAAGAATACGGCAATAAAGCCCATCACCCAGTAACCTAAACGCTGACGCTCAAGCTTCATCGGTTCGGCGGCATATTCCATGAAGTTAACGAGATCGCGCACGGCGGCATCGTATTCTTCATCGTTTAATTCACCGGTCCCGTCAGATTCGATGCCGACATATTCTTGGATCTCGACACCATCCACTAAACGGGTTTCAAACACTTTGTTCGGTACCCCTTGTAACTCTTCCAGCACATGCGGCATCCCGACACTCGGGAACACCACATTATTCACCCCAAACGGACGGCTTGGATCGGCATAGAAAGAACGCAGGTACGTGTATAACCAGTCGGTACCGCGCACACGGGCTACCATGGTCAGATCCGGCGCGGGCGCGCCAAACGAAGCTGCCGCGTACTCTGTGGGGATCGCATTGACCATCAGATCACCGATTTTCGCATTCGGATCAAAGATCAAATGCTCTTTCATCAGATCCGCCGGAATGTCTAAATCCGTCGCAATACGTTCATAACGCTGGTACTGCGTGGCATGACAGCCAAAACAGTAGTTCATGAACGTCTGGGCACCGCGCTGTAACGAGGCTTTATCGGTTAAGTCATTGTTGGCCGCATCCAACGGGACAGACGGCCCGGCTGCCATCGCCAGAGAAGGCAGCAAAGCAAAAAGTATCACCATCAACTTTTTCATTTGAATGTCACCCTCTCCGGTAGCGGTTTCGTCGCTTCATTCTTGCTGTAGAAGAACAGTAAGACGAAGAACATGAAGTACAAGAAACTGAAGATTTGCGCCAGAATCGTGTACGTCGGTGTCGCTGGCAATGCGCCCAGAATACCCAGCGCAATGAAGCTGATCGTGAACTGGACAATGTTCGCCAAGTGCAGTTTGCTGCGGTAACGGTATGAACGCACTTTACAGCGATCCAGCCACGGCAGCAGGAACAACGCGACAATCGAGGCCCCCATCGCGACTACCCCGAGCAGCTTATCCGGCACCGCACGCAAAATGGCGTAGAACGGCGTGAAGTACCACACTGGTGCGATGTGCTCAGGGGTCTTCAGTGGGTTCGCCGCTTCAAAGTTCGGTGGCTCAAGGAAGTAACCGCCCATTTCTGGGTTGAAGAAAATGACATAACTGAACAAGAAAGCGAAAACCGCCACACCGACGAGATCTTTCACCGTACCGTAAGGGTGGAACGGGATCGAATCGATAATGTCGTACTTCTTGCTGTAGTACTCGTGGAATGAGAACTGGGTTTTGTACCCTTCCCCTTTGGTGCCTTTCGGCAGTTTGGTCTCAATGCCATCCGGGTTGTTCGAGCCCACTTCGTGCAGGGCCAATACGTGCAAGACCACCAACAGCAGCAACACAATCGGCAAGGCAATCACGTGCAGAGCAAAGAAGCGGTTCAGTGTCGCCCCGGAGATCACGTAGTCACCCCGGATCCACAAAGTCAGATCGTCGCCGATCACCGGAATCGCACCAAACAGAGAAATGATCACCTGCGCGCCCCAGTAAGACATCTGGCCCCAAGGCAGTAGGTAACCCATAAAGGCTTCAGCCATCAGAACCAGGAAGATCAGCATCCCGAACAGCCAGAGCAGCTCACGGGGTTTCTGGTAGGAACCGTAGATCAACCCCCGGTACATGTGCAGGTAAACCACCACGAAGAAGGCGGATGCCCCGGTGGAGTGCATGTAACGTAACAGCCAGCCGTACTCCACATCACGCATGATGTATTCGATCGAGGCGAACGCCCCGTCACCCGACGGCACATAGTTCATGGTCAGCCAGATCCCGGTCAGGATCTGGTTCACTAACACCAACATCGCCAGTGAGCCGAACAGATACCAGAAGTTGAAGTTCTTTGGCATCGGGTATTCAGACAAATGCTTCTTGTAGGCATTCATCACAGGCAGACGTTTTTCAATCCATCCTACTAATGCTTGCATTACACAGCCTCCTCATCGACACCCACCAAAATGGTATTGTCATCCACAAACGTGTGAGGGGGCACAACCAGGTTCAGTGGTGCTGGCACGCCTGCAAAGACCCGCCCTGCCATATCAAACTTAGAGCCGTGACACGGACAGAAGAAACCGGCCGACACCCCGCTCACCTGCTCGGTGAAGGAGTCCGGTAAATAGGTAGGGGAACAGCCTAAGTGGGTGCAGATCCCCACGGCTAAAAAGATTTCCGGTCTGACGGAACGAAATTCGTTTTGGGCGTAATCAGGTTGTTGCGGCTCGGCCGAAGACGGATCCCGTAACTGGCCATTGTGGCCCCCTAATTCACTCAAGACAGCGTCGCTACGACGGACAACCCAGACGGGTTTGCCTCGCCATTCGACACGGACCATCTGCCCATCTTCCAACTTGCTGATATCAACTTCGACAGGTGCCCCGGCGGCCTTGGCTTTGGCACTCGGATTCCATGATTTGATAAAAGGCACGGCGACTGCTGCGGCTCCCAAGCCTCCAACAACCGACGTTGTCGCAGTCAGGAAGCGGCGTCGGCCCTTACTTACTGGCGCATTGCTCATCCAACATTCTCCCATGTGCTCCCGCTCGGATTCTTATTATGTCCTTATGCGTCCCTGGAGCTCTTGCGGCTAACTTTCAAAAGAAAGAGGCAACAGACAAAACCGCCATCTGGCCGGCTCTCATCATTCACTGACTGTTGCTTATCACACCAAATGATAAATAAAACCCCACTTTTTGACAAGATAAAGCTACCTTTTCGCAACAAATGTGAGAGGTCTGTTCTCTTTGTTTTAACAGCCGTTACAAAGCACTGTCTTGGTGGCCGTTTTTGCGTATTTCAGGGAGATAGAGCGGAATCGGGAGGAGGAATAAGCGTGGTGTGACCGGCAATAGATTGTTGCCAATATGTAATAAGCACAACCTGCAGGTATAAAAAAAGCCCAACCCGAAGGTTGAGCTTTTTGTACACAGTAACCAGATAAAATCTGGCGCGTAAAAATTAACGCTTAGAGAACTGTGGACGACGACGTGCTTTACGTAGACCAACTTTCTTACGTTCAACTTTACGTGCGTCACGAGTAACGTAACCTGCAGCGCGTAGTGCTGGACGTAGAGTCTCATCGAACTCCATAAGAGCGCGAGTGATACCGTGACGGATAGCACCAGACTGACCAGTGATACCACCACCTTTAACAGTGATGTATAGGTCAAGTTTCTCAGTCATTTCAACTAGCTCTAGAGGCTGACGAACAACCATGCGAGCAGTTTCGCGACCGAAGTACTCTTCGATGCTACGCTTGTTGATTACGATGTTGCCAGTACCCGGTTTGATGAAAACACGAGCAGCTGAGCTCTTGCGGCGACCAGTGCCGTAGTATTGATTCTCTGCCATTGTCATAATCCCCAATTAGATGTCTAGTACTTTAGGCTGCTGTGCAGCGTGGTTGTGCTCAGCACCAGCGTAAACTTTAAGCTTACGGTACATAGCACGGCCTAGAGGACCTTTAGGAAGCATGCCTTTAACAGCAGTTTCAATAACCATTTCTGGTTTCTTAGCGATCAGCTTGTCGAAGCTGATAGACTTAAGGCCGCCGATGAAGCCAGTGTGGTGGTGGTACATTTTATCAGTACGCTTCGCACCAGTTACTGCTACTTTCTCAGCATTGATAACTACGATGTAGTCACCAGTGTCAACGTGCGGAGTGTACTCCGGCTTGTGCTTACCACGTAGACGAGATGCGATTTCAGTTGCTAGACGACCAAGAGTTTTGCCTTCAGCGTCAACAACATACCAGTCACGTTTTACAGTTTCTGGTTTAGCAACGAAAGTTTTCATGCTAATTCTTACCCAAAATTAAATAGTTTCACTTTACAGGAACATTGCTGTTCCATCTGTACAGAGCCCCAGTCATCACCCCTTCGAGTGGTTGGCACTCCCGGCTTTTGCCGATACAGGTACGGTGGGTCGCAAGATTATAGGGAAGGGTGGAGAAAAAATCACCTTTTTTTGAAAAAAAATTCGGATTTTTTCGCTTTCCTACCTTTAGGGCTAAAAAGCTGGCATATCTCAGTGTTTTTCACTGCCTTTGTCTCCGCAAAGGCGTCCTCAGGATTTACCCCAAGTGAGGACGCGCCAGATACGCATGGCTCTGCATTTCCACCAACCGCGAGCAACAACGCTGATACTCAAACGCCAACCGCTGCCCGGTATAGAGTTGCGTCCAGTGCACCTCGGCCGAGAGGATCAAGGTGACATTGCGTTCATAAAATTCATCCACCAAGGCAATGAAACGGCGCGCCGCATCACTCTCATCCTCCCCCATCTGACGCACCTCTGACAGCAATACGGTGTGATAGAGCTGGGCGATTTCCATGTAATCGGTCTGGCTGCGCGCCCCTTGGCACAGCGTCGCAAAATCCATGTGCACAACCCCATTGGCTTCCTGCCGCGTCGGGATGTCACGATGGTGAATGGTGATCGCTTTCCCCTGATAGCGTGGCGCACTGGTCAGTTGCTCAAAATACGCCTGCAGGTTCTGCTCGGCCTGTGTCTCTAGGGGGTAATGGTAGATTTCTGCTTTTTCTAGGGTTCTTAACCGGTAATCGATCCCTGAGTCGATATTCAGCACCTCACAGTGGGTTTGCAGCAACCCAATCGCCGGCAAAAAGCGCGCGCGTTGCAGGCCGTTCCGGTACAGTTCGTCAGGCGGAATATTTGAGGTAGCGACCAAGGTGATCCCCCGCGCAAACAGGGCGTCAAACAGGGTACCGAGGATCATGGCATCGGTAATGTCCGAGACAAAAAATTCATCAAAGCAGATCACATCCGCTTCCGCTTTGAAGGCATCGGCGACTTTTTCTAAAGGATCCGCGTGCTGATCGAGTTGCGCCAGCGTCTCGTGCACCCGGTGCATGAAGCGATGAAAATGCACCCGCAGTTTGCGTTCAAACGGCAGGCAATCAAAGAAGGTATCCATCAGGTAGGTTTTACCGCGCCCCACCCCGCCCCATAAATACAGGCCTTTCTCAGCCGTCACTGGCGCAGGCGGACGACGCAATAAGCGATCCACCCAAGAAGCGGGTGCCGGCGGGGCTACTGGCGTGAGTAAACGGTGATAAAGATCGTCTAAATGACGCACCGCCAATGCCTGCGCGGGATCGGCGACAAAGTCACGGCGTTGGAGGTCGTGTTGGTATTTCTCTTGTGGGGTCATCCTTGCTCCACCCAAATCGCATCCGAGTGACGGAGATAGTACCATGCACGCCGATGTGCATGTATAGTAACTGTACAAATTCGATTAAGCGGCCGGTTCAGCGCCAATTAATCTTTCTGTTATACAACAGGTCTGTCAGTACGCGTTCACCTCTTCCCTCTTAACCGCGTAGGCGTGTTACGGTGAGCACTGTCCCCTGTTACTCATAAGTCAAAAGGAGTTATTCATGGCTTGGATTTATGCGCTTCTTGTGTTTCTTGCCGGTGCGATTGTGGGTGCGTTTGCCACACGCCTAAACAACAAGGGGTTAAAACAACAAAAAGAGCTGAAAAAAGAGCTCGATAAATCAAAATACGAACTCGAACAATTCCGTCAGGAACTGGTGGATCACTTCGCCCAAAGTTCTGAACTGCTCGATAACATCGCCAAAGACTACAGCAAACTGTACGAGCACATGGCGAAAACCTCGACCGAACTGATGCCAAACCTGCCGGATCAGGACAACCCGTTCTCGCGCCGTATCAGCTCACTGGAAGCGGTGAAGACGCACCACGCAGACACCGCATCGCAAGATCAGCCGCGTGATTATGCCAACGGCGCAAGTGGCTTGCTAAAAGATCAGCATGACGCGCCGGTAGACGCGCCAAAAGCCAGCTAACGACGACAAAATATCGGGAATAATTCCCTATAAGTCATGAACTAAACTTCGTTTTTCAAGTCTGAGATAGTGCAGCCAGTCCAAGACAGTAGGATAATGGGCTGTAATCAGACTTGAGAATCGGAGTTTAGTAATAATGAAAAAACCTTTGCTTGTATGTAGTGCCCTCGCACTCAGCATCAGTTCTGTTATTACCCCCCTAACGGCAACGGCTGCGCTTCCCCACACGGTGAATAACCAGCAGCTACCAAGCCTTGCCCCTATGCTTGAGCAAGTGACCCCTGCTGTCGTCAGCATCGCCGTAGAAGGTAAACAAGTATCGACCCAACGCTTACCGGATAGCTTCCGTTTTTTCTTCGGCCCTGATTTCCCGAGCGAGCAAGTCCAGGAGCGTCCTTTCCGTGGCCTTGGCTCTGGCGTGATTGTGGACGCCGATAAAGGCTATATCGTCACTAACCACCATGTGATCGGCGGTGCGGACAAAATCATTGTCCAGCTCCATGACGGCCGCGAAATCACCGCTGAGTTGATCGGCAGTGATGAAATGTCCGACATTGCCCTGCTCAAACTCAGCGAAATCGAAAACCTCACTGAAATCACGCTGGCCGATTCCGATAAACTGCGTGTCGGCGATTTCGCCGTGGCCATTGGTAACCCGTTTGGTTTGGGCCAGACCGTGACCTCCGGCATTATTTCTGCACTGGGCCGCAGTGGCCTGAACATTGAGAATTTCGAAAACTTCATTCAGACCGATGCTGCCATCAACAGCGGTAACTCCGGTGGCGCACTGGTGAACCTGAACGGGGAACTGGTCGGTATCAACACCGCCATTTTGGGGCCGAACGGCGGTAACGTCGGCATTGGTTTTGCCATTCCGGTCAACATGGTGAAAAACCTCACCGAGCAGATCCTGGAATACGGGGAAGTCAAACGTGGCGTACTGGGCGTACAAGGGGGCGAACTGACCTCTGAGTTAGCCGAAGCCTTTGGTTACGAGACTAACCACGGCGCCTTCATCAATCAGGTGATGCCGGACTCTGCGGCAGAAAAAGCGGGCCTGAAAGCCGGTGATATCATCGTCTCGGTCAACGGCAAACAAATTCGCACCTTTGGCGAACTGCGTGCCAAAATCGCGACTCTGGGTGCAGGCAAAAAAGCCACGCTGGGTATTGTGCGCGACGGTAAAGATCAAAGCGTGACCGTCACCCTGCAAGAAGCGACCTTGAGCAAAGTGAAGGCCGATAACCTGCACCCGGGCTTGGCCGGTGCCGAGTTTGCCAACACCACAGCCGATGACGGCGTGAAAGGCGTGAAGGTGACCAGCCTGACCGATAACTCGATGGCCGCCCGCTACGGCTTGCAAAAAGATGACATCATTTTGGGCGTGAACCGTAAGGCAATTAAGAATCTGGGTGAGCTGCGCAAAGCCCTCGATAAAAACCCGAATGTGTTGGCACTGGAAGTCAAACGCGGTAGTAACATCCTGTATTTGATCATTCGTTAATTCCCTGCTCGTCACATCTCGTGACCACTGGGCCAACGTGCTCTGAACCTGTTTCAGTGAACGACATGGCCCAGTGCATTATCCCCACAAAAATCAATGACACCGCTGAATAAAATGCGGTGAAAGTTGGTATCTGCCTAAGGTAGTGGTACTCTCGTCGGCTATAATAGGTGGTTTAATCTTCAGGGGAGCATACATGCTGGCATTTTTTGGTCGATCCATTCTGCTTGGTATCGTCACGGCCATTGCTTTGCTGGTGATCTTCCCAGACTTGCGCACCCAAATGTTTGATAGTCCGAAGGACTTGGTCGCGCCGGTTGAATACAGTCAAACCCAACTCTCCTTTAATTATGCGGTGCGCCGCGCATCCCCTGCCGTTGTTAACATCTACAACCGTCGCTATAACGCCGATGATCGTCTGCAACTGAGCACTCAAGGCTTGGGCTCTGGCGTGATCATGAGTGACAAAGGCTATATCGTTACTAACTACCACGTGGTAGCAGAAGCCGATCAGGTGATCGTTGCCCTGCAAGACGGCCGCATTTTGACCGCCCAGTTGATCGGTAAAGATCAGCGTACCGATTTGGCCGTACTGAAAATTCAGGCCGAAAACTTACCCGTGATCCCCCTCAGCACCGATTACACGCCGGCAGTCGGTGATGTCGTCCTGGCGATCGGTAACCCGTACAACCTCGGCCAAACCACCACCTATGGCATCATCTCCGCCACTGGTCGCTCCGGCATGAGTTTCTATGGCCGCCAAGATTTCTTGCAAACCGATGCGGCAATTAACGAAGGCAACTCCGGTGGCGCACTGGTCAACACCCGTGGTGAGTTAGTGGGCATTAACACCGCCTCATTCCAGCAGGCCACTGACATTGAAACCTACGGGATCTCGTTTGCGATTCCGTATGAGTTAACCCAAAAAATCATGAACAAGCTGATCGCTGACGGCCGCGTGATCCGAGGCTACATTGGCATTGAAGCCCGCGATATAAATCCGGTCATGGCCCGCTTGTACGATGCCGACCAAGTGCGCGGGATCATCGTGATGGGCATGGATCCGAACGGCCCGGCGGCGAAAGCCGGCTTCAAAGTGCAGGACATTTTGATTGAGATTGATGGCAAACCTGTGACCGACCGCCGCAATGTGCTGGATATCGTGACCGAATTGCGTCCGGGTACCGAAGCGACCATGAAAGTCTTGCGCAATGGCAAGCCTACCACGCTGAAAGTACAAATTGGCGATGAGCCAAGTGGTTACTAACCTCACTTTCTTTTCTGAATGCCTTTATTCAGCGCTTTATTCAGTGTTTTGATTCACTGAAGCTCCCCCCCTTCTCTCAGGGTGAGCACCGCACTGACAGACACAAAAAAGCCTCGCACGTGCGAGGCTTTTTGTTAGGCATACAAAGCAATCCGATTATTCGCTGAAACGCTCAATCTTCATGCCCAGCGCACTGAATTTATCTTCAATGTGCTCGTAACCACGGTCGATGTGGTAGATACGATCCACGATGGTTTCGCCTTCCGCAATGCTGCCGGCAATCACCAAACTCGCAGAAGCACGGAGATCCGTTGCCATGACCTGTGCACCGCTCAGGCCGTCTGTGTCACCACAGATCACGGTATTGCCTTCAATCTCAGCGCGCGCGCCCATACGGATCAGCTCAGGAATGTGCATGAAACGGTTTTCAAAAATCGTTTCAGTGATGATACCTGTGCCTTTGGCGATCAGGTTCAACAACGAGAACTGCGCTTGCATGTCGGTTGGGAAGCCCGGGTGTGGAGCGGTGCGGATATTGACCGCTTTCAGCTCACGATCGGTCATATCCAGACTGATCCAGTCTTCACCGGTCTCAATTTTCGCGCCCGCTTCTTCCAGCTTCGACAACGCCGCTTCCAGCAAAGATGGACGCGTGTTGCGACACATGATCTTACCGCCGGATACCGCTGCTGCAACCAGGAACGTACCGGTTTCGATACGGTCAGCCACCACTTCGTGGTAACCACCGCCCAGACGCTCTACACCTTCAATCGTGATGGTGTCAGTGCCTGCGCCTGTGATTTTCGCGCCCAACGTATTCAGGAAATCCGCCGTATCGACGATTTCCGGCTCACGCGCCGCGTTTTCAATGATGGTCGTGCCTTCTGCCAGGGTCGCCGCTGACATGATTGTCACGGTCGCGCCTACGCTGACTTTGTCCATCACGATATGGGCACCTTTCAGGCGACCCTCTACAGAGGCTTTAACGTAGCCTTCTTCCAATGTGATCTGAGCACCCAGCTGCTCAAGGCCGTGAATGTGAAGATCCACCGGACGTGCACCGATCGCACAACCACCCGGTAGAGACACCTGACCTTGACCAAAACGGGCCACCAACGGACCCAATGCCCAAATAGACGCACGCATGGTTTTCACCAACTCGTACGGGGCACAGAATTCATTCACAGGACCTGCATCCACGTGCACAGAACCGTTACGTGACACTTTGGCACCCAATCGGCTTAATAGCTCCATGGTCGTGTCGATATCACGCAGTTTTGGCACGTTAGCCACTTCTACCGGCTCTTCCGCCAATAGCGCAGCAAACAAAATCGGCAACGCTGCATTCTTAGCACCAGAAATGGAGACTTCGCCGCTCAGTGGACCACCGCCCTGGATTCGAAACTTCTGCATTATTTACCTCTTAGGACAGCGACATCAATTTTTTATCACGCGCCCACTCTTCAGGCGTGTAAGTTTTAATACTTAAGGCGTGAATTTCATTGGCAGCAATCTGTCCCATCAGCGGACCGTAAATAGTCTGCTGTTTTTTCACTCGGCTCATGCCGTCAAACAACGCACCCACTGCAATCACTTCGTAGTGGCTGCCGTCGCTTTTGACGATCACTTCATCCAGCGCTAGTGCATTCTCTAGGATCTGTTTAATTTCGGAGATTTCCACAAGTATTCCTCTTTGCGACTTACTCTATGCAAGCCGCTAACATTGATTCGACGTGACTTAAGCGAAGCAGCGTTAACAGCTGCTCGGGCACATTCAAAAATCTCAGCGCCGTTCCTTGTTGACGGAGCTGCTGGTAGACATGTAGCAACATGACCATGCCGGCAGAATCGACGCGGGTCAGAGCCGCCAGATCAAGCGTGACCTGAGCGTCCTTGGGCATCCATGTTTGTCGTTGCTGCCAAAAAGCTGGAACTGTGTCACGTTCCAATGCCCCTGACAAGCAGTAATGACCATTTTCCTGAACTCGCCACTCAATATTAGGCTTAGTCATTGTTTTCCGCCTCACGGCGGATAGGCTTGGCCGCCAAGGCTTTCAGATCTTGGGTCACAGCATCCACCCCTTCGGTGCGTAATTTGCCGCTCCATTCACTCTGCTTGGTTGAGATCATGCTGACCCCTTCGGCCACCATGTCAAAGGCCTGCCATTGGTTCGATTTCTTGTTGTGACGCAATTTGAAATCCAGACGGATAGGCGGACGCTTGTTATCCACGATGTCCACACGCACAGACACCACGGTGCGGTTAGCCGGTACCGCTTTACGCGGCTCAATCTTAATGTCCTGATCCGTGTACTGGGTCAGCACCTGTGCATACGACGCCACCAAATAATCGGTGAACGCAGCCACAAAGTTGTTACGCTGCGTCGCCGTGGTTTTCTTCAGCTGCGGGCCCAACACTTTGTAAGCGGCATAGCGGGCATTGATGTAAGGCAGCAGTTCCTGACGGACGATCTGGCGCAGCATTTCTGGGTTACGCTGGATCTGGCTTTGCTCCGCTTTCAGGCGGGAAAATGTCTTTGCCGACACCGCCTCCATCATTGCATAAGGATCACTTTGATCGACCGTCGCGGCCGTTGCCCCTAGTGGTGACAAGGCCACCAACAGCAGTAGTACATAGCGAAATAGTTTCATCTTCAGATCCTCTTATTTACTGTCACCACCGATGCTGTACAGCACCTGGCCAATCATGTCTTCCAAGACCAGTGCTGACTTGGTGTCTTCAATTAAATCACCGTCTTTGAGCATGCTGATGTCTTCATCGATAAAGCCCGGTTCAATGCCCAGGTATTGCTCACCCAACAAGCCTGAAGTCAGGATCGCCGCCGAGCTGGTTTCCGGGAAATATCCGTATTGCTTATCAATAGACAGCGTTACCAATGGGGTGTAAGTGTCTTTATCTAACGTGATATCGGTAATTTGTCCGACGGTCACGCCGCCCACTTTGATCGGTGAGCGCACTTTCAGGCCACCGATGTTGTCAAAGTGCGCCTGCAAACGGTACGTTTCGCCGCCCCCGATGTTTTGCACATCGGCGACTTTAAAAATCAGTACCAATAAAGCAGCCAGCCCCGCTAACACAAAGCTGCCCACCCATAATTCGATTTTTCTCATTTGCTGCATCTGAACATTCCTGTAAATACCGCTGTGCGGCCATTTTTGACTTACGCTGAGTGATTGAATGCACTCACTAAATTAGCTGCCAAACATCAACGCTGTCAGTACAAAGTCTAGACCGAGAACGGCCAGTGACGCATTCACCACCGTACGGGTGGTCGCACGGCTGATCCCCTCTGAGGTCGGCAGCGCATCGTAGCCATTGAACACCGCAATCCAGGTCACAGTGATAGCAAACACCACGGACTTGATCAGGCTGTTACCGATGTCGTAACCCAGCTCTACCGAGGACTGCATCACCGACCAGAAGCTACCTAAATCAATGCCTTTCCATTCCACGCCGACCAACTGGCCGCCCCAGATGCCCACCGCGCAGAAAATCATGCTCAGTAGCGGCATCGAGATGACCCCGGCCCAAAAACGTGGCGCAATGACGCGTCGCAGTGGATCGACCGCCATCATTTCCATACTCGAGAGCTGTTCGGTGGTTTTCATCAAACCAATTTCTGCGGTTAACGCCGAGCCGGCACGACCGGCAAATAACAAAGCGGTCACGACAGGGCCCAGTTCTCGCAGCAAGGATAAAGCTACCATCTGCCCGAGGCTGGTTTCCGCGCCAAAGTCCACCAGCACGATGTAACCCTGCAGGCTCAGTACCATGCCGATAAACAAGCCGGATACCAAGATGATCGCCACAGACAACACGCCCACGGAATAGAGTTGACGCATCAGCAGCGGGAACATTTTGCGTGGCTGCGGACGGCATACCAGCGCCCCATAGAGCATCAGGCTCGCTCGCCCCACACTCTGACAACGCGCAATGGCACTTCGCCCAAGCTGGGCAATAAAATCCATCAACATGACTTAGTGATCCTTGTGCTCGAAACCAAACAGATCCTGCTCAATCGCAGAAGCGGGATAACGGAAAGGTACCGGGCCATCAGCATCACCGTCTAAGAACTGGCGCACTTTCGGATCCGGGTTTTGCTGCAATTCGGCCGGAGAGCCCTGACCGATGATCTTGCCGCCCGACAGCAGATAGACGTGATCAGCAATGCTCATCACCTCCGGCACATCGTGCGAAACGATAATCGAGGTGATCCCTAACGCTTCATTCATGTCACGGATCAGCTTAACCAGTACGCCCATGGTGATCGGATCTTGTCCCACAAACGGCTCGTCATACATGATCAGATCGGGATCCAGCGCAATCGCACGGGCCAGTGCCGCACGGCGGGCCATACCGCCAGACAACTGGTTCGGCATTAATTCCGCCGCCCCACGCAGGCCAACGGCTTCCAGTTTGAGCAGCACCAATGTGCGGATCAAGTCTTCCGATAACTCGGTATGCTCACGCAGCGGAAAGGCCACATTGTCAAACACCGTCATGTCGGTAAATAACGCGCCGGACTGGAAAAGCATGCTCATTTTTTTGCGTGCTTGATATAAGGCATGGCGTTTCAGGGTCGGAATATTCCAGCCTTCAAACTCAATATCGCCACTGTCCGGCAGGATTTGTCCACCGATCAAACGCAACAGGGTGGTTTTCCCGATCCCTGACGGCCCCATTATCGCGGTGACCTTCCCTTTGGGCACGTCCAGCGTAATATCATCAAAGATTTTACGGTCGCCGCGCGAAAAGGTCATGTGCCGGATCGATACCAGCGCCTCTGTCTGCTCCATATGTACCTTAATGTCCCCTTGCCCCATCAGTGACTGCCTGACGCAGTCGCAAGAGTATTATTTGAATAGAATTAATCAGTTAACCACGTGCATTGATGATAGGTACATTATGCAACCAACTCAAGACATGAACTGTAAGAAGTCTGTTATTTATTGCGAGGATAACACAATGCACACCGCCGACATGTCACTGACTCCACACCCTAAGCGACGCAGAGAATACGCGCTTTCTGCCTATATTTGAGTCGTTTATGCCCCCAACAAGATGACATGACACACATTCTGTAGAAACCCCGCACCCACATACATTTCTCCACCCCTTTTGCTTTCTTTTTATCGAGCGAACCGTCAAAATTGATCACTTATACCCGCAACAGGGTGTAACTATTTCATTCATCTTGGTTTACCGCTGATCAGCCGGGTCTGATAGCCGTAACCAACCTCAATGACATAAGGGACGACAATGTTTGAAGCCATCGTGTTTCTCTGTATCGGTTTAGGACTGTTGGTATGGAGTGCAGATCGACTTGTTTACGGCGCCGCCGCGCTTGCAAAAAACTTTGGTGTGACGCCACTGGTGATCGGGATGACCATCCTGGCCATGGGCTCCTCCGCCCCTGAGATGGTGGTATCCGCCACCGCTGCCCTCGACGGCAAAACCGACACCGCGATCGGTAACGTACTGGGCTCCAATATCGCCAATATCGCCCTGATTCTGGGTGTGACCGCACTGATCAAACCGCTCTCTGTGAGCTCGGCCATTATTCGCCGTGAACTCCCGCTGATGATGGGTGTCACACTGATCGCAGGGGCCTTGCTCTGGAATGGCTACCTCGGCTTCTGGGAAGGCGTGTTACTGATTGTGCTGTTCATCATCTTCTTGCTGGCCATGCTGAAAATCAGTCGTCAGGCCAAAGAAGCCGGCGATCCGCTCGCTGACGAGCAAGAATCCGATATCCCGGAAGGGGTCAGCAACAAAGCCGCTCTGCTATGGACCGTGATCGGCCTGGTGCTGCTGCCGTATGCCGCCAGTATGCTGGTGGATTCTGCAGTGGTCATTGCCAAATACTTTGGCATGAGTGACTTGGTAATCGGCCTGACCATCATTGCCGTCGGGACCAGCCTGCCGGAACTGGCCGCGTCGGTTGCAAGCCTGGCCAAAGGCGAAGACGACATGGCAGTAGGTAACATCATCGGCTCCAACGTGTTTAATATTCTGGCGGTCATGGGGATCCCGGCCGTACTCAACCCGGCAGTACTTAATGACGACGTCATGGGGCGTGATTACTGGGTCATGCTGGGCATGTCCGTCCTGCTGGTCTTGATGGCACTGGGCAAACGCCGCCGCATCAACCGTCTGGAAGGGGCGATTCTCCTTGCGAGCTTTGTCGCCTATCTGGGCTATCTGCTTTATAATCTAGCCGCTTAATGGAGAGCTAGACTATGTTTGAAACGTTTGATTATTGCGATATTGGCCGCAAGGTCATTGAGATCGAGGCAAAAGCCCTGCAAAAACTGACCCAGTACATCAACGGCAGCTTTACTCAAGCCTGCCAGCTGATCGCGGGCGTGGAAGGCAAGGTGATTGTCATGGGGATCGGGAAATCCGGCCATATCGGTAATAAAATTGCCGCGACCCTGGCCAGCACCGGCACCCCTGCCTTTTTTGTTCACCCGGGTGAAGCCAGCCACGGCGACTTGGGCATGATTGGCAAAAAAGATGTGATTTTGGCGATCTCTAACTCCGGTGAGGCCTCTGAAATTCTGGCCCTGCTGCCGGTAGTCAAACGTCTCGGGATCCCGCTCATCAGCATGACGGGCAAACCGGAATCAAGCATGGCCAAGCTGTCTCAAGTGCACCTGCAAATCACCGTCGACCAAGAAGCGTGCCCGCTGAACCTGGCACCAACCTCCAGCACCACCGCCACTTTGGCGATGGGCGATGCGTTGGCGATTGCCCTGATGGAAGCGCGCGGCTTTACTGCTGACGACTTTGCCCTGTCCCACCCGGGCGGTGCACTGGGCCGTAAACTGCTGCTGCGTATCAGCGATGTGATGCACACCGACGAACGCCTGCCGGTGGTCCGTGAGCACGACACCATCAAAGATGCACTGCTGGAAGTCTCTCGCAAAGGGCTGGGAATGACAGCTATCATTGATGATGAGCAGCAGCTAATCGGTATCTTCACCGACGGTGACTTACGTCGCCTGCTGGATAACCGTGTCGATATCCATCAAACCTCGATTGGTGCGGTCATGACCCGCCAGCCAGCCACTATTCGTGCCGATGTGCTGGCAGCAGAAGGGCTGAAAATGATGGAAGATCGTAAAATCAATGGCTTGTTAGTGACTGACGGCACCCAGCTGGTTGGCGCACTGAACATGCATGATTTGTTAAAAGCAGGAGTGATGTAATGCACGTGGAAACCCTTTATGGCCCGGTCAATACCACCGTGTTTGACCGCGCCCGTACCATTCAGCTACTGATCTGTGATGTGGATGGCGTGTTCTCTGACGGCCGCATCTACATGGGTAACGACGGTGAAGAGCTGAAAACCTTTCACACCCGTGATGGCTATGGCATTAAATGCCTGATGGCCGCTGGCGTGGAAGTCGCGATCATCACCGGCCGCCAATCCGCGATTGTGGAAAACCGCATGAAAGCATTGGGCATCACCCATGTCTATCAGGGCCAAGACAACAAAGTCGCGGCGTATGAGGCGATTTGTCGCAGCCTGGCCATTGCGCCGGCGCACACCGCCTACATCGGTGATGATCTGATTGACTGGCCGGTCATGGAGCAGATCGGCCTGTCAGTGTGTGTGGCAGATGGCCACCCTCTCCTGCGTCAACGCGCAGATTTCACCACACGTATCAACGGCGGCTACGGCGCGGTGCGTGAAGTGTGCGATCTGATCCTTGAAGCCAAAGGAGAATTGGATAAACATAAAGGCTTAAGTATATGACCTTACAACGGCTACTCTATGCATTATTGTTAGTAGTATGTGCATGGACAGGCTATTACCTGCTGGACAAACACTGGCAGGAAGATATTCAGGTAAGCCCTGACGCAGAAAAACCGCTGTTTACCGGTAGTGCCGTGAGCAATACCACCTTTAACGAGTCGGGCCTGCGTAGCTACCAGATTGATGCCGATTACCTTGAGCACTTCAGTCAAAGCGGCAATACGGATTTTGTCGAACCCGTGTTATGGGTCTACCGTGATGGGATGGATACCGAATGGCGGATCAGTGCCAATCAAGCCCGATTGGATAAAGATCAGGTATTGCAAATGACGGGCAACGTCCGCATTTTCAACTTACTGCCGGCCTCAGCGGTAAAAGTGATTCAGACCGATACCTTGCGTCTTGATCTGATCAGCAAAGATTTCGATACCCCGGATCAAGTCATCATCACAGGTGACGCCTTCCAAAATGAAGGCACCGGCATGAAAGGCAATATGGACCGCAGCATCGCCACCCTATTGAATAACGTAAAAGGTAGATATGAAGCTTTATAAACTGACGACCCTGCTCTGCCTCTGCCTGAGCGCCCAAGCCTGGGCCTTGAGCAACGATACTGAGCAACCGATCTACATTGACTCTGATAACCAAGAGCTTGATATTCAGAAGAATGTCGTGACCTTCAGTGGCAATGTGGTGCTGCGCCAGGGAAGCATTGATATTCGTGCCGACAAAGTGGTTGTGACCCGCCAATCCGGCAAAGAAGGCCAGGAAACCATTGATGCCTATGGCAATCCGGCGACCTTCCACCAGCTGATGGATGACGGCAAGCCGATCGATGGCGCGGCGAAAAAGATGCGCTACGAAACCGCGACCGAGTACCTCAAGATGACCGATGACGCGGTGCTTATCCAGGAAGGCAGCGAGATCAAAGGCAAGATCATCACCTACAAGATTGATGAGCAAAAACTGGTTGCTGAAAGCGGTAAGAAACAACGTGTCACCACTATCTTGCAGCCTAACCAGCTGAACAAGAAATAAGAAGAACCCGATATGGCAACCTTAAAAGCAGCACATCTCGCCAAGAGTTATAACGGCCGTCAGGTCGTGTCCGATGTGAGCCTGGAAGTGCATTCCGGCAAAATCGTTGGCCTGCTGGGCCCAAACGGCGCCGGTAAAACCACCTCTTTCTACATGATTGTCGGACTGGTGGCGCGTGATGCCGGCACCATCACCATTGATGATGTGGATATCAGCCTGCAGCCGATGCACAACCGCTCGCGCATGGGGATCGGCTACCTGCCACAGGAAGCGTCGATCTTCCGCAAGCTGACCGTGCATGACAACCTGATGGCGGTTCTGCAGACCCGCAAAGAGCTGTCCAAAGCAGAGCGTCAGGACAAACTGGAAGAATTGTTGGATGAATTCAACATACAGCACATTCGTAACAGTTTAGGTATGGCACTATCAGGGGGTGAACGCCGTCGTGTGGAAATCGCCCGCGCACTGGCCGCCAACCCGAAATTCATCCTGCTGGATGAACCGTTCGCCGGGGTTGACCCGATCTCTGTGATCGACATCAAAAAGATCATTGAGCACTTACGTGATCGCGGATTGGGCGTGCTAATCACCGATCATAACGTACGCGAAACGCTTGATGTCTGTGAGCAAGCTTACATTGTCAGTCAGGGTCACCTGATTGCCCACGGTACCCCATCCGAAGTGCTCAATGATGAACACGTGAAACGGGTCTATCTGGGCGACCAGTTCCGTCTATAGTTAGAAGTAGGACGTACCAGGCGCCTTTGCTCACCCCTTGTGAGTACCGGTTTTGCCACCACGAGGCGCCAACACCAACGATAACAACAAGGTACATACAGACATATGAAAACCTCGCTCCAGCTTAAACTTGGTCAACAATTGGCAATGACGCCGCAACTGCAACAAGCCATCCGCTTATTGCAGTTATCGACACTGGATCTGCAACAAGAGATACAGGAAGCCTTGGACGCCAATCCCCTGCTGGAACTTGAGGAAAGTGCCCACGAAACCCTGACCGGCGAAGAGGCTCATCATGACAATGAGGCGACCGCTGAGCAGGAAACCGCACGCAGCAGTGACGACATCGACAGCTCTGACGCCCTTGGCCAGAATGAGATGCCCGACGATCTGCCTGTCGATACCACGTGGGACGATGTTTACAGTGCCAGCTCCGGCCACACCGGGATCAGCCTTGATGACGAAATGCCCGTCTATCAGGGTGAAACCACCGAAAGCCTGCAAGATTACCTGATGTGGCAGGTGCACCTGACCCCATTTAGCGACACCGACCTCACCATTGCCACCGCCATCATTGATGCCATTGACGAACAAGGCTACCTGACCTGCTCGGCCGATGACATCCTCGACAGCCTGGGCGATGACGATGTCGAGCTGGATGAAGTCGAAGCCGTCCTTAAACGCGTGCAGCAATTTGACCCGCTGGGCGTCGCCTCTCGCAACCTGCAAGAATGCCTGTTACTGCAACTGGCCACCTTCCCGCAAGACACGCCATGGCTGGCTGAAGCCAAGATGCTGCTGAGCGACTATATCGATCTGCTGGCCAACCGTGATTTCCGCCAACTGATGCGTGATACCAAGCTGAAAGAGCCTGAGCTCAAGCAAGTGATGCAACTGATCCACGGCTTGGATCCGCGCCCGGGCAACCGCGTCATTGCCACAGAAACCGAGTATGTGGTGCCGGATGTGTCTGTGTTTAAAGACAACGGTAATTGGGTGGTCACCATCAACCCGGACAGCGTGCCGCGCATCCGCGTGAACGAACAATACGCCGCGATGAGCAAAAATGTCCGCAGCAGTGCCGACAGTCAGTTCATTCGCTCACACCTGCAAGATGCGAAATGGCTGATCAAAAGCTTAGAAAGCCGCAACGATACCCTGCTCAAAGTGGCCCGTTGTATTGTGGAGCATCAGCAGGACTTCTTTGAATACGGCGAAGAGGCCATGAAGCCAATGGTGCTCAATGACATTGCCCTCGCCGTCGACATGCACGAATCGACTATCTCCCGTGTGACCACGCAGAAATACATGCACACGCCTCGCGGGATCTTTGAACTGAAATACTTCTTCTCCAGTCACGTCAGCACCGATAACGGTGGCGAATGTTCATCCACAGCGATCCGCGCTCTGGTGAAAAAGCTGGTGGCCGCTGAAAATCAGGCCAAGCCGCTGAGTGACAGTAAAATAGCGACATTACTGGCGGAACAAGGGATCATGGTGGCAAGACGGACCATTGCCAAGTACCGAGAATCACTGGGGATCCCACCGTCTAATCAGCGAAAACGTCTGCTCTAACAGACGCCAACAGAAGGAAGATGTCTATGCAAATTAACCTTACTGGGCACCATATTGAGATCACGCCAGCCATGCGTGAGTACGTGGAAACCAAGTTCAATAAGCTAGAGCGGTTCTTCGATAAAATTAACAACGTGCATGTCATTTTGAACGTTGAAAAGCTGGAACAAATTGCGGAAGCCACGCTTCACATTAACGCGGGAGAAATCCACGCCAAAGCGGATTCTGAAAATATGTATGCCGCGATTGACGCATTAACTGATAAACTGGTACGTCAATTAAACAAACACAAAGATAAACTCAACAGTCATTAAATCATGCAACTGAGTAATGTATTGAGTCTGGACTGCACCAAGAGTGCAGTCCCTTGCTCAAGTAAAAAGCGTGCTTTGGAAATCATCAGTGAGATCGCTGCCGAGCACCTCGACCAAAACCCCCAACCTTTGTTTGAGTGTATGCTCAACCGAGAAAAAATGGGCAGTACCGGTATTGGCAACGGCATCGCCATCCCGCACGGTCGAATCAACAACAGCGAACAAGCCATTGCGGTATTGATACAATGCCAAGATCCTATCCAATTCGATGCCATCGATAACCAGCCGGTTGATTTGCTCTTTGCCCTGCTCGTGCCAGACGCACAATGCAAAGAACACCTGCAAACCCTCTCTTGCATGGCTGAAAAACTCAGCGACAAGCAAATTTTAAAACAGCTTCGCACCGCAAAAAGCGATGAAGAGCTTTATCACATTCTCACCTGTGATTCATAATGATCGTTACACCCCCACAGAACGTTGAGGACAGTCAACCATGATGTTAATGGTCGTAAGCGGACGCTCCGGATCCGGTAAATCCATCGCCCTGCGTGTCTTGGAAGATCTGGGCTATTACTGTGTCGATAACCTGCCGGTCACCTTGCTGCCACAGTTCATCGCCACATTGAAAGACGACGAGCGCAATGTCGCGGTCAGCATTGACGTGCGTAACATGCCTGACGATCAGGAAGAGATCCGCCGTACCCTCGACTCCCTCGGCGAGCATGTGGATGTGAACGTGATTTTCCTCGATGCCGACGACAAAGCACTGGTTAAGCGCTACAGCGAAACCCGTCGTCTGCACCCGCTGTCACGTCAGAACATGAGCTTAGAGCAAGCGATTCAGTCAGAAAGCGCCTTGCTGTCCGGCATCAAAGAGCGTGCCGATCTGGTGATTGATACCACCGGTAAGTCCATCCACGATCTGAGTGAGACCGTGCGCGCCCGCGTGTTGGGTCGTGACGCCCGTGAACTCATCATGGTGTTTGAATCCTTTGGCTTCAAACATGGCCTGCCGACCGATGCCGACTACGTGTTTGACGTGCGCTTCCTGCCGAACCCACATTGGGTGCCGGAACTCAAGCCGCTCACCGGTCTAGATCAGGGGGTGAAAGAATTCCTCTCCGGACATCCGGAAGTGAACCAACTCATCTACCAGGTACGTAACTTTATTGAGACCTGGTTACCGATGCTGGAGAAAAACAACCGCAGCTACCTGACCGTGGCCATTGGTTGTACCGGCGGTCAACACCGCTCGGTGTATATTGCCCAGCAACTGGCTGAACACTTCCGCTATGAAGGCCATCAGGTGCAAGTCCGTCACCGTACATTGGAAGCGTCATCATGAACTTTGTGTCACGCGAACTGTTCATTAAAAATCGCTTAGGCCTGCACGCCCGTGCCGCCATCAAACTGGTCGAACTGGCCCAGAGCTTTCAGGCGGCCATCACCATCAGCAATGGCGAAAAAAGCGCGACCGCTGACAGCGTGATGGGACTGTTGATGCTCGAATCCGCCCAAGGTCAGCAGGTGCATGTCAGCGCCGAAGGCTGTGATGCCAGCGAAGCATTAGCGGCCGTCAGCGAGCTGATTGAAGCCGGCTTTGACGAAGAGCAATAAGCTTCACACTTTCCCTTAAAGACGCCTCTCTGCTGAATACACACCGGTAACAGCGGCAGTGAGGCGACCATCCTCCCCTTTGCAACGTCATCCCTTCGCCTGCTCGGCGAAAATATTGCGTGAATTCGTCATTTCCTCTCAGATCTGGTGAGACAACCACCACGCTATTGCGTTAAAATTCAGCTTATTGCGCCGTTATACCTCAGGGTGATATTTGCCACTCTGGCCAGCCTATGCCCTTGGGCATCCTTGAGGTATGACGTCGCCGAGTCATTTGGGGTACCACAAGCCATGGCCGACGTCATCGATCAAGACCAAACGCATCAAACGCTACAAGAAGTCAATCAAGCGCTAGAAAATGGCATGTTTGTCCATGTCCGTCGCCTGCTTCAAGACATGGAGCCGGAAGATATTGCGCACCTGCTTGAAGCCTCGCCTCCCAAAGAACGTCAGGTGCTGTGGCAGCTGACCGATCCGGAAGAGCAAGGTGAAATCCTTGATGAACTGTCTGAAGATGTAAAAGACGGTATCGTCGCGCAAATGGCGCCCGACAAACTGGCCGCCGTGACCGAGGGCATGGAAACCGATGACGTCGCGTACGTATTGCGTAGTCTGCCTGATAGCAAATATCAGGAAGTACTGGCGCAAATGGACGCCACCGACCGTCACCGTGTTGAAAAAGCCCTGGCCTATCCGGAAGAAACCGCCGGTGGGATCATGAGCACTGACTTCATCACCATTCGTGGCGATGTGACGGCGGATGTGGTCTTGCGTTACCTGCGTATGAAAGGCGAACTGCCGGAAGCGACCGATGCCTTGTATGTGGTGGATCAAAATGAAACCCTGATCGGTTATCTCTCGCTGTCGACTTTAATCACCACCCAGCCGGACATTGAGATCCAGGATGTGATGGAAGATGCCGACGAAGCGATCCCGGTCGAGATGGATGACGGTGAAGTCGCCAACCTGTTTGAACGCCGTAACTGGCTGTCAGCGCCGGTGGTCGATGCCAATTACCAGTTAGTCGGCCGTATCACCATCGATGACGTGGTCGATATTATCCGTGAAGACGCCGAGCACTCCATGATGAGTATGGCAGGTATGGACGATGACGAAGATACCTTTGCGCCGGTGGTAAAATCGGCCAAACGCCGCAGTATCTGGCTGGGCGTCAACGTACTGGCCGCCTTGGCCGCAGCCTCTGTCTCCAACATGTTTGAAAACACCCTTGAGCAGATGGCGGCGATTGCGGTACTGATGACCATCGTGCCATCAATGGGCGGGGTCGCCGGTAACCAGACTGTCGCACTGGTGATCCGTGGTCTGGCCGTCGGTCACATCGGTGACAGTAACACCCGCTGGCTATTGAGCAAAGAAGCCCGTGTCGGCTTCATCAATGGCTTGTTGTGGGCTGCGATCATTGGCGGTGTGGTGGTGATCTGGAAAGGCAATTTGCTGCTCGGAGCCATCATTGCGGGGGCCATGCTGACCAACCTGCTGGTCGCCGGTATTGCGGGCGTGTGTGTACCGATCATGCTCAAGAAAATGAACATCGACCCGGCCTTGGCAGGCGGGATGGCCCTGACCACCATTACCGACATGGTCGGCCTGTCCGTGTTCCTCGGCTTAGCCACGCTGTTCTTAGTGTAAGACCGCTGGCAGTCTGAACCGACGCTCGGTGCTTAATTTAATAAAAACCGGTACTCAAACAAGCATAAAAAAAGCGAGCCACTCAGGCTCGCTTTTTTATTGGCAGACTTCGCGCTATCGCTTATTCACCGGCAATCTTCATGCTGTCGAGCAGCATCGAACCAGTCTGGATCTGGCTGCGCATTTCTGTATCGCTACCAATCGCCACGATGTTCTGCATCATGTCTTTCAGGTTACCGGCAATGGTGATTTCACTCACCGGGTACTGGATTTCACCGTTTTCTACCCAGAAACCGGCTGCGCCACGGGAATAGTCACCCGTCACCACGTTCACACCCTGACCCATCAGCTCAGTCACCAACAGGCCGCGATCCATTTTCTTCAGCATCTGCTCAAAGCTTTCGCCGGTTGAGTTCACCATCCAGTTATGGATGCCGCCCGCATGACCGGTTGGCTGACGACCCAGTTTACGCGCCGCGTAGCTGGTCATCAGGTACGTCTGCAGTACACCGTTTTGAATGATTTCACAGTCACGGGTCGCCAAGCCTTCGCTGTCAAATGGCGTACTCGCCATGCCGCGCAGGATGTGTGGACGCTCGCTGATGTTCAGCCACTCAGGGAAGATTTGCTCACCCAGTTTATCGAGCAGGAACGAAGACTTACGGTACAGGTTCGAGCCGCTGATCCCCATCACCAAGTGACCAAACAAGCCCGTCGCAATATCTGCCGCAAACATCACCGGAGCCTGACGGGTTGTCAGTTTACGCGGATCCACACGGCCAACGGTACGCTCTGCCGCATGGCGACCGACGGCTTCCGGCGCCCAGATATCCTGTGCACGACGCGCAGTGGTGTAGCTGTAATCACGCTCCATCTCACCGTTCTTGCCTTGGGCAATCACACAACAGCTGGTGCTGTGACGGCTGGACGCGTAGCTGGCTAACATGCCGTGGCTGTTACCGTACACACGGATGCCGTAATGGCTGTCGTAGCTGGCACCGTCACTTTGCTTAATGCGTGGATCAAACTCCAGCGCCGCCTGCTCTGCACGGGCCGCGATTTCAGCAGCGTGATCCGGCTCTGGCTCGTCAGGGTGGAACAGATCCAAATCCGGGATCTCACGCGCCATCAGCTCTTTGGGGCCCGGTCCTGCGAACGGATCTTCGGAGGTGTAACGTGCGATATCCAATGCCGCCGCAACGGTCTGGGCAATGGCTTCTTCGCTCAGATCTGACGTTGATGCACTGCCTTTACGCTGGCCACGGTATACCGTGATCCCCAAGGCACCGTCGCTGTTGAATTCGACATTCTCAACTTCACACATGCGTGTCGATACGCTGATGCCCGTCGTTTTGTTGATCGCCACTTCTGCGGCATCGGCTTTTTGCCCCGCCAATTCAAGGGCTCGCGCCACAGCCGCTTCCAATTCAACACGCTGTTGAGCGACCTGTTCTCTCACGTCCATACTCTTATATTCTCTTTAATGGATTGATCCGCCGCCTCGTCTAAAGCCACGAAATCAGCCCTTGAAGTCGGTATTACTATTAGGATAACACCGCCAAGGTGGATTTTGCGCCCCAAATCGTGATTAAACTGGTAAAATAAAGACCAAATGCAATAGCCATGAGCCTGTTATGAGCCGTAAAAATCAAAAAGCCCCATGGGAAGAAGAAGAAGAGATCATCTGGGTAAGTAAATCCGAGATGAAGCGCGACATGGAAGCCCTGCAAAAGATGGGTGAGGAGCTGGCAGAATTGAAGCCAGGCGCCCTTGCTAAAGTGCCATTGGATGAAGAACTGCGTGAAGCGATCAAAGATGCGCAACGTTTTAAAAACGAAGCCCGTCGTCGCCAGCTGCAGCGTATCGGTAAGCTGATGCGCCAAGTGGACATCGAGCCGATTCAGGTTGCACTGGACAAGCTGAACAACAAGCACTCGCAGACCACTGCTATGCTGCACAAGCTTGAAAAGAAACGTGAAAAGCTGATTGAAAACGGCGACAGCATGATCAATGCGATCATCGTGGATCACCCACACGCTGACCGTCAGCACCTGCGCCAATTAGTGCGTCAGGCCGTTAAAGAAAAAGCACAGGAAAAACCGGGCAAAGCGTACCGTGAAATTTTCCAGGTGCTAAAGTCACTGTACCTGGAAGACTGATCGTTCTCGCACTCAGGCTTTACGCCATTCCAGCGATAACCATCATACCAATAAAAATGCCAGCCTTCACAGGCTGGCATTTTTTATGCGCTTCAGACGCAGACGACGCTTATTGCGTACCGCCCACGGTCATCGATTCAATCTTCAGGGTTGGCTGACCCACGCCCACAGGGACGCTCTGACCGGCCTTACCACAGACACCGACACCACGGTCGATTTCCAGATCGTTACCCACCATCGAGACCTGCTGCATCGCTTCGATACCGCTGCCGATCAAGGTCGTGCCTTTGATTGGACGGGTGATCTTACCGTTTTCAATCAAATACGCTTCCGATGCGGAGAACACAAACTTACCGGAGGTGATATCCACCTGACCACCACCGAAGTTCGGCGCGTACACGCCCTTCTTCACGCTGGCAATGATCTCTTCCGGTGAGTGCTCACCCGGCAACATGTAGGTGTTGGTCATACGCGGCATCGGCAGGTGTGCATACGATTCACGACGGCCGTTACCGGTCGGCGCCACGCCCATCAGACGCGCGTTCAGCTTATCTTGCATGTAGCCTTTCAGCTTACCGCCTTCCACCAACACGTTGTACTGACCCGGCACCCCTTCGTCATCGATGTTGATCGAGCCACGGCGATCTTTCAGCGTACCGTCATCCACAATAGTACACAGGCTAGACGTCACTTGCTGACCCTGCTGACCCGAGAACATGGACGACCCTTTACGGTTAAAGTCACCTTCCAGACCGTGACCTACGGCTTCGTGCAACAGTACACCCGGCCAACCGGCACCCAATACCACAGGCATAGTGCCCGCAGGGGCTTCGTCGGCATCAATATTGATCAGAGCCTGACGCAGCGCTTCATCCGCATACATCAATGCGATCGTTTTACCGTCACCGGCGTCTTGCAGGAAGTGCTCGTAACCGTAGCGGCCACCGCCACCGGCACTGCCGTGCTCACGCTTGTCGCCTTTTTCAATCAGCACGCTGATCGACAAACGCACCAACGGACGAATATCCGCTGCGTAAGTCCCGTCCAGCGCCGCCACCAGAATTTGCTCATACACACCGTTGATGCTGACAGACACTTCTTTCACCATGGGCTCTTTGGTGCGAATGTAGCGGTCAATCTCTTCCAGCAAGGCGATTTTCTGGTGCTTATCAAAGCTGTTTAGCGGGTTCACCGGCGCATAGATGTCACCCGGCGCATAAGGGGTGAACGCCTGTACTTTACCGTCACCGCCACTGCGGGTGATCCCGCGTGCAGCCTTGGCACTTTGCGTCAGTGCCAGCAGGTTGATTTGGTCGGAATACGCAAAGCCGGTCTTCTCACCCGATACCGCGCGTACCCCCACGCCACGGTCAATGTTGAACGAACCGTCTTTGATGATGCTATCTTCCAGCACCAAGGATTCATGCCAGCACGACTGGAAATACACATCGGCATAATCCACATCACGTGCTGCCACCAGCCCCAAGGTACGATTCAGCTCTTCACGCCCTAATCCCGCTTGGGCCAGCATGGTATCTTCTACAATTTCCAGCGTCATTTATTCTGCTCTTGTGTTAATGGCACTTCCGACCCGTGTCGGTTAGCGCTCGCGATGGTGAACGCCCAGTCGGGCATGCTTCACCAATGGCATATTTGTTCGGATAGTCCGGCAAAGATCGAGATCGATATTCGCCATGATCACGCCGGTCCCTTGTTGCTGGCAGGTCACGATCTGCCCCCAAGGATCCACAATCATCGAGTGACCCCAGGTTTCCCGTGATTCATTGTGCTCGCCCCATTGTGCTGCCGCCACCACCCAACACTGGGTTTCAATGGCACGCGCGCGCAATAACACTTCCCAATGGGCACGACCGGTCACCTTGGTAAAAGCCGCCGGCACCACAATGATCTCTGCGCCTTGCTCACGTAAGGCCGTGTACAACTGGGGAAAACGCACATCATAACAGATTGAGAGGCCAATTTTGCCATACGGTGTCTCGACCACCTTGATGGCATCACCGGCCAGGAAGGTGTCGGACTCACGGTAGCGGCGATGCTGATCCGCCACATCCACATCAAACATGTGAATTTTATCGTAATCGGCCCGGCATTCCCCCTGATCATCAAACAGTAAGGCGGTGGTGGTAATGGCGCCGTTGGCACGCAAAATCGGCATCGAGCCAACCAGGATCCAGAGCCCGAATTGCTTGGCCATTGCCGCGACTTCCGCCTGTAACGGGCCGTCACCCAATGGCTCGGCATGGCGCTGATAATCCGCTTGCGACCCAAACACCAGACAGTTTTCCGGTGTGATCACCACTTTGGCCCCTTGCAGTTGCAGGCCTTTGACTTTCTTTCTCAGGTGCAGGAAATTCTTCTCCGGATCCGCCCCTGAAGTCATCTGTACAATGCCAAACTTCGCCACCACATTCTCCTTTGTGCTTCATGGCCTGCCACACACGGTGGCAGACAACGCCGTTATCGCCCGCGCCGCCCGACTGGCAGCACAAACACGGCCAATTATTTTTGCTTTGAACTTTCTTGACGCTGCAACGATTCCGGCACTTTATACTCCCCGGTAAAGCGTGACTGCTCGGTCACGGTCGGGGAATCAATCGGCCCTTTCACCAAGTAATTCACCTGCGTGAAGACATCCACCACCGGCGAGAGCACGGTGGAAATCGCAAACACATAAATCGCGGCCTGCGGCGCCACGGCAAAGGCGGTCAATACAGGGATCCCGGAGGTGAAGTCAGGAATAAACTTCACGTGTGCATCCACTGTCTCATTCACAAGATTAGCACTTCCTTGAATAAACATATCCCCTGCCAGGGCCTGCATTTTGATGTCCGAGGTCTCAAATTGGCCATTCTCAATCCGGCCACTGCCTCGAATGTAGTTAAACGCCAAACCATCATCAAAAATACCGGAAAAATCGAGCTGCATTTTGCGCACGATGGAATCAATACTGAATAAGCCCAATAAGCGTCCCGCACCACCAATGTCACTGATCACGCCTTGGCCGGTCTCGGATTTCACTTCACCGGTCAGGGTTTCACGGTGCATTGACCACGGTGCGCCTTGCCATTGAATCGAGGCATAGGTACTGAACGATGCCCCTTGGATCCCGCCGGAGATCCCAAAGCGGCCCATGATGTCAGAGCTGTTCTTCCCTTCAATATCAAACGCCAACTGGGTTTCACTGTGTTCACCATCCAGCGTCCAGTTGCCGTCCAGATTCAGCGTGGTCGCGCCGGAGTTCACGGTAAAGTTACTCAAGGCCAGCATATTTTTTTCACGGCGCAACTTGCCCGATACTTTGCCCAGACGATAGCCTTGCAGCCACGCGTCATGCAGCAGCAAGTCAATGTTCGGCATGTTGGCCATCATGCTGCGATCAAAGTCCGTCACCGGCGGCACGTCATGCTGCGGCTGATAAGGCTTATCCAGATCCGGTGTGTCACTGTCCGGAATATTCAGGTGCAGGCTATCCAGCTCTACCCGCAAAGGCTGATCTTTCGGCCACAACGCATGCCCGGTCAACTCGCGGCTGTTGATGTTCATCTGCCAGGCTTTGTCCTGCGTCATGCGCTGGCTCAGTGACAAGGAGACCTTGTTCCAGTCAAGCCCCGCTAACGTCAGTTGCTTCACTTTCGCCTGTACCCGGTTAGGCAGCGGGATCTCAGGCATCGCCGATGTGGTACCCGATGACGTCCCTGCTGACGAGGCATCGGTGGCCGCGATCTTATCGTGGATCTCACCAATCAGGCTGATCCAGCGGTCACCGTCTACCTTGGTGGTATCCACATCGACACCGTGCACACCCCGTTGCAGCGCATGACGTTTGGCTTTGCCGACCGTCAGTTCACTGCTTTCAATCACTAACCGATCCGGGATCAAATTAAACTCGGCCTGATACGTCACATCCGGCGCAATCAGCGTACTGGTTAACGCATGCTGATTGCCTTTCACAGCCAGTTGCAGCGCCTTATCGGTGTTCGGCACAATGGCGAGCGGATACGGCAGCTGGCTACTGATCTGCTTCAGCGGCGCCGTCACATCCACCTGATAGGCAAAGCCGGTATCATGCAGATCAACGCCGACATGGCCTTGCCACGCACTGCGCCCCACCACGCGCGCCAGTAGCGGATCCTCCAACGTTTGTTGCAGCTTCGCCACGTCCCAGTCACCGTTGAGGTTCACATCGACACGATAACCGCTGTCACTGCCGCCGGTTGTCGCCACACTCTTTCCGGTAAAACCAAGCTGCACAGGCTGATTGAGCGTTGTGCCGGTAAAATCGTCCGCCTTGATTTTGTCGTTATCAAAATGGATCACCCCGCTGACCTTTTCCAGCGGAATCGGCGGTGCGTTCAGCGCCACCTGATTGTCTTTCAGGGTCGCGTTACCCCACGCGCGCACGTCACTGCCATCAAACGGAATATCGAGTTTGAACTGGGAAGTCACCGGCCCGCTCACTTGCACCGTTGTGAGCGCGGCACCCACCGAGTCCACCAATGGCGTGGCCAGCATGTAATCCCGCACCTGCTCGCCGTTAGCAGCCACATCCACCGTCAGTTTCAGGTGGCCATCTTCGGCTAACTCTGCACCGCCGGTCACACGAGAAGCTGTGGCGCCCATGGTTTTGGCATGACGGGCATTGAGATACATCCAGTCATTTTCAAACAGTAAATCCAGATTCAGTGAGGTGAGCTCCGGCCACGCGGTATCAAAGCTGAACGCGCCTTTGCGCAGCGGCACAAAGGCTTGGAACACCCCGTCGTGCTGCGCATACGGGAAGGCATTGAGCTCGCCATACCACAGCAATTGGGCATCTTTGGCTTTACCGCCACGGATCGCCGCAGACAAGTAATCTGTCAGCTCATGGCCCAGCGCCAACGTCGGCAGGTAGCGCCAGGTTTCCCCGGCCTGACTGATACTGGCTTCGCCATAAAACGACAACCACGCCGGTGTGTCAGTCGGAAAATCTAACCGGAACTGGCCATCCACCGACAGGTGCGGCGTGGCAACCGACAGTTTGTCACTCCACAAGCGCCAGCCTTGTTTATCCACTTGCCAATACGCCGTTACGTCCGCATCACGGATAGGCAGTGCCGCCTGGAACATCTCGCCGTACGGCAAGCTGTCATTTTTCAGGGTCAGTTGGGCTTTGCCCCCCGCCAGATCGCCGGCAACATGGGCATCCAGCTTATTGAAGCCCGGCAAGTATTCCCAATGAGACAAGCCCAGTTGTTTGGCTTCAAATGAAAAGCGCGGGCCATACTCGGCATCACTGGCGACACGGATGTCATTGATCGTACCGTGTGGCTTAAGCTGTTCAATGGCATTGCGGGACGTCGCATCCAGCGGCAGCAAGTCCACCAACGGGCGCAATGGTGCCAGCGCAATCGTGTTGAGCGCAGCTTGCCAACCGGAAGGCGTCCACTGTGCGGCAATGTCCATCGCTGGCCAGTCAGTGCGGTCGGTTTGCAGCGCCAGCTTATCGCTGTCCAGACGCCATCCCACCGCATGGCCGTTGCCTGATGCGGTATTCGCGTCGTCAAACAGCGGATGCAGGCGTAAATGGCCTTCATGAATGCGGAAATGGTGTGAACCGTCTTTGCCTTGCCAGCGCAAGAAGGAGTCATCCAACATCAGGTTAGCATGCTGTAGCTGACCATTGGCCACGGTCAACCATGCCTGCGCATTGATGTTACTGGTGGTGATTTCGGCCTCGCTCAAGCGCTGCTTGTTGAGCCACGGGGTCAACGACAGGTTGCGAGCATGCAGGTACAGTTCGCCGGATTGCTCAGACCACGATTGCTTGGCCGATAAGTTAGCGATCACTTGCACTTGGCTGAAATGGGTATCGGCGATACTGATCACCCCTTCGGCACGGCGCTGGCCATGCTGGGTGTCCCACTTCAGGGTCTGGATATCGACCGTCAGACGCTCGTCGGCCGGAGAAAGGAAAGTAATGGCGGAGTTACGCAGCGAAAACTGGCCTAACTGGACAAACAGAATGTCTTCCAGTTGTTTGATCGTCGCCAGCTGCTCGTCGCTTTCTGCCTCAGTGCTGTCAGCAGCGGAAGCAGCCTGAAAACCGGTGACATCCAGTTTCAGACGATCAATACGCAGATCATGGAATACCGGACGCAGTTGCAGGGCTGAGCTCAGCAGATCCAGCTGGAAAGAAACATCCCCCACTTTCACCACAGAATCCGGCTGAGCCGGCATGGTAACACTGACACCTTGCAGGACAAGGGAGGGACCGAAATTACGCCAATGCCCTTCAACGTGGGCAATATCCAGATGCAGACCAGCCTGTTCAGAGGCCCACTGCCGGATCGGCTCACGGTAGTCATTAAGCTGGGGAAGGATAAAACGCAGACCGCTAATCGCAATTGCGGCCAGTACTAACACTGTCAGTACCAGCCACATCAATCCACGTACCAGACGAACTGGAACTGTTGTCACTCAACTGCCTCGCTGTTACATCATCACGACGTCAAACTGCTCTTGGACGTACAGAGGTTCAGCTTTGATTTTCACTTGCTTGCCGATGAAAACTTCGAGCTCTGCCAATGCGTGGGATTCATCCCCGATAAAGGCATCTGCCACCGCCGGTGCCACATACACCACAAAACGGTCAGCATCATACGCACGGTTAACACGCGTGATTTCACGCAGGATCTCGTAGCAGACACTTTCCACGGTTTTCACCGTACCACGTCCTTCACAGGTTGGACAGGTATCACACAGCACATGTTCAATACTTTCACGTGTGCGTTTACGGGTCATCTCTACCAAGCCTAGCTGAGTAAAGCCGTTGATGTTGGTTTTCACGCGATCGTAAGACAGCGCCTGTTCCAGCGCCATCAACACGCGACGCTGGTGATCGTCTAGCGCCATGTCGATGAAGTCGATGATGATGATCCCACCCAAGTTACGCAAACGCAGCTGACGGGCAATGGCCTTGGTCGCTTCGATATTGGTATTGAAGATGGTCTCTTCCAGATTACGACGGCCAACAAACGCACCGGTGTTGATGTCGATGGTGGTCATGGCTTCGGTCTGATCGATGATCAGGTAGCCGCCAGACTTAAGCTCGACTTTACGATCCAGTGAGCGCTGAATTTCGCTCTCGGTGTCATACAGATCAAAGATCGGCTGCTCACCGGCGTAGTATTCCAGCTTCTCGCTCAGCTCCGGCACAAATTCATCGGTGAATTCTTTGAGCTTTTCAAAGCCCAGACGCGAGTCAACCAGAATACGGTCCAGCTCGGTGCCGACAAAGTCACGCAAAATGCGCTGCGCCAAACCCAACTCGCCATACAGCATGGATTTTGGCTTGTATTTACCGCGACGTTCCAACACTTTACGCCACAAGTGCTTCAAGAACGCGGCATCTTGCGCCATTTCATCTGACGTTGCGCCTTCTGCAGCGGTACGGATAATGAAACCGCCCAAGTCATCACAGTATTGGTTCACAACACTTTTGAGACGCTCGCGCTCTTCTTCACTTTCGATGCGCTGAGACACGCCCACATGGCTCGCTCCCGGCATGAACACCAGGTAGCGCGATGGCAGCGTGACGTCAGTGGTCAGGCGAGCACCTTTGGTACCCAGTGGATCTTTCACCACCTGCACCACCAGGTCCTGCCCCTGGCGAACCAGTTCAGAAATGTCACGCACCTGGAATTGTTGTTTCTCATTTTCTGCCACACATTCGGTGTGCGGCACAATGTCTGACGCATGCAGGAAAGCTGCTTTATCAAGACCAATGTCGACGAACGCGGCCTGCATGCCTGGTAACACGCGACTGACGCGACCTTTATAAATATTGCCGACGATACCGCGCTTGGATTCACGTTCAATATGAACTTCCTGCAAGGTACCGGCCTCAATCATTGCAACGCGCGTTTCGCTCGGCGTTACGTTAATCAGCAGCTCTGTGCTCATGGTTGCCTCTAATTTGATAAGCTTAAAAAGTTTTGTACCATGATGTCGGTTTCCACTAACGGTAACCCCACCACAGCGTAATAACTGCCATCGATACGCTCGACAAACTTGCCGCCTATCCCCTGAATACCATAGCTGCCTGCTTTATCTTGGGGTTCTCCGCTCTGCCAATACGCGTCGATCTCCTGATCCGACAACGTTTTGAACCACACATCCGTGATCACAAGTTGCGTTTGCTGCTGGGCCTGCGTGGCCACTGTCACCGCCGTCATCACCTGATGGCGACGGCCGGATAACAACTGCAACATACGCTTGGCATCGGCAAAGTCTTTGGGTTTTTCGAGGATCGTCTCATCCACCACCACAATGGTATCGGCGCCCAGCACCGGATGACGATCGGCCACCGCAGTGACACCTGCCATGGCTTTGTCGCGAGAAAGACGCTGAACATAATCGGCAGGCGCTTCACCCGCCTGATGTTGCTCTTCCACATCCACGACTACCCGCTCAAAACGGTAGCCTAATTGGGTGAGGAGCTCTTTACGGCGAGGCGAACCGGAAGCCAGATACAATTGTGGCGTCGACATGATATCACTCATACAGTTTGGTGTGATAAATCAATGCGATCCATTCGGTTTCGTTCGATGTTAATGCTTACACCCTAGCATCGAACAGATCGCATTGGGAATATAATTTAACGAATTGAGAGCTTACGACGCATTCGTCGCAACAGCAGGAATAACCACGGCCATAACAGGAAGTTTAACAGCACCGCCCACAGTCTTTCCGGATCAAAAGTGATCACGGAGACCAGATATTCAGCCCAGAATTCCACCAGCTTACCGGCCAGGGTCAGCAAGGCGATCAAAATGGCCTGCTGCCACAGTGATAAGTTACGTAATACCTGAAAATTCAATGCCACGATGTAACACAGCACCGACATCATCAGGCCCCGTACCCCCAACGTTGAGCCCAGCATCAGATCCCACAGTAACCCGAGAATCAATGCGGTGCCCACGTTGACTCGGTGCGGCAATGCCAACACCCAGTAAAACGCCACCAGGATCACCCACGATGGACGAAACGGCTCTAATTCACCCGGCCAGGGTGCCGCCTGTAAAATCAAGGCCACGATAAACGACAGCCAAATCCAAAGACGGCCATGGGCACGACTATTTGCCATGCGCGAAATCTCCATCAGTCAGGGTTTCACGTGCGGTCGGCCACACTAACAACAGGTAGCGCAGACGATCAAACTGCACCGTGGGTCTTGCCTTGATTTGGGCAAACGGACGCTTGTTATCAAACGAAAACTCCGTCACATTCGCGACCGGATAGCCTTCCGGATAACGCCCGCCTAAACCGGAACTCACCAGCAAATCCCCCACTTCAATGTCGGTGCTGCTCGGTACGTGCTCCAGCTGGATCTGATCCACCTGACCGCTGCCGGAGGCAATCACACGAATGTCATTACGCACCACCTGCACCGGAATGGCATGGCTGGGGTCAATCAGCAACAACACGCGGCTGTTGTGGGCGCCCACGTAAGACACCTGCCCGACGATCCCTTTTTCGTTGATCACCGGCTGCCCTTCGTACACCCCGTCAACCCGGCCTTTATCAATCATCACCTGATGACTGTAAGGGTCCGAATCCACGGCCATCACTTCGGCAATCAGTTTCTTTTCATCACGGACAAACGGCGAGCCCAAAAGGTCCCGTAAACGCTGATTTTCCTGCTTCAATTGCTCAAGTAACAAGACATCACTTTGCTGCACCAACAAATCACGCTGCAAGGCTTTATTTTCAGCCAGTAAGCGTTGGTGTGAGCTAAGCTGTCCAGAGATCCCATCGAGAAAATCGCGCGGCAAATTTGCGGCGTATTGCAGCGGGGCAATCGCCGAGTTCAGCAAATAACGGACATTGGCGAAGGCATCAAGACGACTGTCGGCCAGCATTAAGCCAACCGACAGTAAAATGGCAAGAAACAGGCGCAGTTGCAGGGAAGGCCCCCTGCCAAAGATAGGTTTCATGTAACGCTATAACCTGTTTATAAACATGCCCGGACGGGCATTATTCTTCGCTGAATAGATCGCCACCGTGCATGTCGATCATTTCCAGTGCTTTACCGCCGCCACGAGCGACACATGTCAATGGCTCTTCTGCCACGACCACTGGAATACCGGTTTCTTCTGTTAGCAGACGGTCCAGATCACGCAGTAGCGCACCACCGCCTGTCAGCACCATACCGCGCTCAGAAATATCAGACGCTAGCTCTGGTGGACACTGCTCTAGCGCAACCATCACCGCAGATACGATACCGGTTAGCGGCTCTTGCAGCGCTTCTAGAATTTCGTTGGAGTTCAGGGTAAAGCTGCGTGGTACACCTTCTGCTAGGTTACGGCCGCGTACTTCAATTTCACGCACTTCGTCGCCCGGGTAAGCGGAACCGATTTCGTGCTTGATGCGCTCAGCGGTTGCTTCACCGATCAGGCTGCCGTAGTTACGGCGCACGTAGTTAATGATCGCTTCATCGAAACGGTCACCACCGATGCGTACTGATGAGGAGTACACCACACCGTTTAGCGAGATCACCGCGACTTCTGTGGTACCACCACCGATATCGATCACCATCGAACCGGTCGCTTCAGACACAGGCATGCCGGCACCGATTGCCGCCGCCATTGGCTCGTCAATCAGGTACACTTCACGCGCACCCGCACCTTGTGCAGATTCACGGATAGCACGACGCTCTACTTGCGTAGAACCACATGGAACCGCGACCAATACGCGAGGGCTTGGACGTAGAAGACTGTTATCGTGAACCTGCTTGATAAAATGCTGCAGCATTTTTTCTGTCACATAAAAGTCCGCGATCACACCGTCTTTCATTGGACGGATCGCCGCGATATTGCCCGGAGTACGGCCCAGCATCTGCTTGGCGTCGTGACCTACTGCGGCCACGCTCTTAGTTGCTCCAGCACGATCCTGACGGATCGCCACTACTGATGGTTCATCAAGAACGATGCCCTGTCCTTTGACGTAAATAAGGGTATTGGCAGTACCCAAGTCAATAGACAGGTCATTAGAAAACATGCCACGAAGTTTTTTAAACATAGTCTTCGGCTAATCCTGCAAGCTCACAAATTCGTTAAATTGCGCTAAATGTATCAAGGGGGGCGGATCGAGACAAGGTAAGCTTTGTCAAACCTGCCACAGATCGTCATTTTATTTACGGTAGCCTAAAATTCATGCCCTTTTCACCCCGATAAATCACTCGATCATTCCCGCGATACGTCCCAAAGGTCACCACGGCAGACGGGTTTTCATCCCCCTGCTTGCGCCAGTTATACAGCAGCCATGGCTGTGTTCCGCCCTCGCGATCCACAGTACCTGACTGACAATAAATCGGCAGATCCGCGTCGTGATTGGCAGACGGGGCATTATCCACCAACTTCTGCCAGAAACGGATCTGCGCGCGATGAGGACGATCATCGCTTCCCGCATCTTGCTGTGCGTTCAGGGCGCCGGAAGCCGCCTGCCCCTGCGTCACCTCACCGTTGCCCAGCGTCTTACCGCGCACGGCCGGATCTGACAACGGCTGCTGACAAAAATACTCGCCATCAAAGACGGAAACATGATCCGCCTCATGCACGGTGAACGCCTTGCCGTTCCAATACTCTACCCGCAGCGGGATAGCCAGCGCCTGTCCACTGCGTCCGGCGGTGTCATCCATGACCATACGACCATAACGGGCACTAAAGGTTGCAAATGATTGTGCTCGGAATGTGCTCTCACATGCCGTGCCCACCGAACAGTTAAAGACGGTCATGCTATGGATGTTCAACTCGGGACAACCCATTTGTGCGCAATTCTCCACTTCTTGTGGTGCGATCCCCAATGCCACGCGGTACGGCCCGTCCGGCTGTGTGGAACCGAACGCGCTGACAGTCGCCCCTTGCATCGCATTCAAGCGGGTAAACAGCAAAGGCGCCGTCGGCACGGTGATGGCCTCTTGTTGCCAATTGCGCCGCCAATGATCTCCCGCCACACGGTCCCACTCGGAAAAATCCATCCGCTCCGTCAGACGGTTACCGGTCCCCTCAAGGGTCTGTTGCGCCGCCGCGACCATTTGGATCCCGACTTTGTACGCATCGGCAAAATAACCGTAGTTGTAGGTCGGTTCTTGCTGCTGGTTCTGCGCCTGCACGGTTAACTGCCCGTTAAAGGGCTGATTCATGTACACAAAATCCTGCCCATTGGGATACGTCATGCCACTTTCACTCGGCACCACAGCCATGAACTTCGGGTAAAACCGCCCGACAGGGCGATAGCCGATATTCACTTTCATCCCTAAATAAGTGCCTTGCACGCCCGCCCGCAATTGAATACTGCCCACTTCGCTCCAGCTGGCATAAAAAGGTTGCGTGGCAATTTCTTCGTGCGTTAACGGCGAGCGGGTTAATACGCCGGGACGTGCGCCCGCCACATTGGGAGAGTGAGGCTTGGCATTGTCTCCCGCCGGAATCGTAAGCTGTACTTTCGCAGCCGGTGCTTGGGCATGGTAGAAATTGGTAGTTTCCATCCGTTCACACAGATGACGGGTATCGACCAGCTTGGTGGCATCACCGTTGGGAGCGATGTTGTCTTTCCCGGCATCACTCTCAGTCCATATCACCGGCTTCACTCGGGTTGCAAAGCGCTCACCTGCCGCGACGAAGGCATTACCGTTGTTTGCTGTTCCCGTGGCGGCCTGAATCGACTTTTCCTGCTGTCCGCTTCCGAGATTATCTGCATCACACAAGGCAAAGGTATACGGGCGGGCCTTGATAGTCTGACTGCCCGTCAATCCCTGCCAATCCGCCAATGCCCGCGCATACATACGTTGCGCGACCGGTATTACCGCACAATCTGACGTCGTGCATTGTTCATCCTTTAACGTCAGGCGAGCGGTTCCTGCATCCAGATAGCGCAACTGCGCGCTGGCTTTGCCCGCCTCAAAATGCACACTGAGTTGGCGGCTTTGCCATTCGGTACTATTTGGCTTTGCCAGCTGAATTCGCTGACTGCCCGTCGACGGTGAATCGTAAACCGTCTCTAACGTCAGTATCCGGTTTCCCTGATATTCGGTTGCGACCATCTGGCCTTTTTCAGAGGGGCAAGCCAATGCAGTGATCGCAATATCGACCGGTTTTCCTGCCACTAAAGGGAGCTCGCCTTCTGCGATTTCAAACCCATAAGGGACAAACAAAAAGGTGCTGCTATCGGTTTTCTTGTCATCTTTCGACAGAGTCGCCGTCACGGTTATCTTTCCGATGTGTTCGCTCTTGAGCCACAGCGTTTTCTGCCCTCTATTTGGTGTGACCGTTACCCGGTTTTTCACATCCCCCAAGGATGTTCCGCCAGATTCCGTACCAAACCAGCGTGCCTTACCGGCACGGGTCAGTGACGAGGAAAGATGAATATCACCGGTATAATCGGTCGCAATTTTTCCGTCTTTATCCAAAACCCGCACAGTCACTTTTTGACGATCACACGTGAGAGATTCATCTTTTTCAGGTGTGATGTCGATGAAGTATTCTTTGGGATTGAAACAGGCGCTTTGGCCGTTGATGACTGCACTTGGCGCTTCATAACTACTATCCATCTTTAAGAATCGCGTAGTGACAGCCCCCGTAATGGCCGTAATCTCACAACGTGTTGGCGATGAACACTGCCCACCCTCTAAATTCACACTTTCTTCTGAATATAATAGCCCTGTAAATTGACTACCTTTCGTCAAGCGTACTTGACTGAGAAATTCATGTTCGCCGGTGTGCTCATATAGGTGTAAATCATCGGGATTATCACTTTGAGGAAAGACTTCTGATGCATCAGCAATAGATAAGCCTTTTACATGAATGATCACCTTTCCATGGGTTATCACCTTACTCCGGCTAGATAACTCCATTTTTTCAAACCAATATGTCCCCGCATAAAGGTGAACAGTTGAGCCACCCGCAACACTGAAGCGCTTGATTTTATGTCCCTGACCATCACGTAAAGATTCTGTCACACCCGCCGCTATATCAAACGAACCATATTCAGGTAATTTAGGAACATTAGCCTGATAATAAGCATTTGATGACGTCACTTGAAAGGCGCCCAAATTGAGCTTGGTCGCCCAACGATTAGGCTGGCTGCCCGTCGGAAATAGACATGAATTACCGTCGCAAGCAAAATCACCTCTGCCAGGCAATTCAGGATTCGTTTCAAGTTTCAGCCATAAATAATGCTGACCCTTTTCTTTATAGGTTCCCGTAATTAGCGCTTTAAAACCCAAGTATGACTGTGTCTGACGATTAGATTCCCACGTCTGCGCAGGCCCCGGAAACGCGGCACAATAATTATCAATCCCCGCCGCTTGCAAGGTCACCGAATACACAGTCGAAAATAACAGGCTGAGCACTAACAAGCCGAGTCGAATACCTCTCGATAACTGCTCTTTCATCATCTTATTCAATCTCTTTTGCCCACACTTCCTGCACACGGGTTGTCGCCAATGCTCCTGTCCCACAGGTCGCGGTACTTTCTAACTGGTAACGGTGAGCCGTTTGCCCTGCACCGTTTTGGTATTCTATGGCCTGACACGTCACTGTCACTTGCTGGCAGGAAAAGGCGGCGGCAGACAAAACGTAAGACTGACAAGCTTGAGGATCCGATGTTGATTGCCCTAACGGGAACAACTGGCTGAGCACGTACTCATTACCAGAATGGGCGGCATACCACGCACGGGTCGCGAATACCTCATGGGCAGTGGTGGACTGACTGGTGTGATCGATTCGGATCATTGCCGCCGCCAATAACCCCATCACGGTGATCAGGAAAATCGCCATGATCAGCGCGCTGCCACGCTGACGACGAGATGACACGGAAGCTTGCACACTAACGGACATTGAGCACCTGCACCGTATGATCGTAATGGAAGGTCTCGCCGCTGCGCGGATCGTGAGATCGTAATCGCAGGTGCACCATACCGTTGTTTTCTAGCCCGGCACTGAGCGCAGTGACGGTAAAGGCATCGACGTGATTAGCCACAGGCAACGATACCCGACCTTCCTCACGCATGAGCGCTTGTCCCACCAAGCAGTAACGCACGCGCCCGCCGTACACGTACACACGCTGTGCCGGCGAACTGGTCGTCAGCGGTTGCGCGAGTGTCACCGCTACCTGCTGCGTATTATCAGTATCTTGCACTCTCATTATCTGATGCGCTGGATTGCCGTATTCGCGGGCATTTACCAAACCAACCGCCACCGCATACTGGCTGTCCTTCAACGCCAGCCATTGGGCGACCGAACCGATGGTCGGCACCACCTGTAACGGGTTGGCATCAGGCGCGCCAACGTAAAAACCGGCCGCCACAATCGGTCGAAAGGCCACGCAATTTTCTCCAGCCGCGTGCTTGTTCACTGCTGCGCTGGCCGACACGCTGTTTGGCGCGGCATGGCGAATTTCGCGGGTCATTTTTTCCAGAGCAAAACGTAGTTCACTCTGAAAACGCTCACGGCTGACGGTGTTCACGTAGCCTTGAACCCCAAACTGCACATAGCTGCCAATGCCCAATACGATGATCCCCACCAACACGACGGCGATCACCAGTTCCATCAGGGTAAAGCCCCTTTGTGGCATACGCGCAGGCATCAGTAATTACTCCGGTACGCGACCACCGCATACTGCCCATAACGTCCGGTATTTACGGTCACCGTGACACGTTTGTGCGGTACAGATTGCGACGGAGCCGATTGTAACGTTGACGCTGATATTGATGTCGAGGCCTTACCCACCGGTTGCAGGCCTGCGTCGTAACGGACATCCACCGTTACCGTCATGTTTTTATAGGTTCCCAAACGGCTGTTATCACCATCCAGCAAGGTTTCAATAAAACCCCGCCACGGATAGCGATGGGCATCATCACGCTGCTGACATAACGCCAGATCGCCCCAACAGCCGTGGAAATCGTCCACATCATTGGCCACCATTGGCACTAAGCCGTAGCCCAACGCGTGATCGCTCATTGGATCACGGTATTCAAAATATTCCATCGCGTGATCTTTTGGCCACACGCCATTTTCCGCCGGCTGGCTACAAATCACACGCTGGCCGTCTTTGTCGATTTCACCGCAGCGCACCCGGCTGTCACCGTGCGGATCGGAGAATTCATCAAACTGCCGGGCGAGTATTTCATTGAGAAAGGCATTGGCGATTGCAGCTGCACGCGCCTGATAATACGGCGTGGCCGAGCGTTCAGCTTGGGGAAACAAAAAGCTGGTGAGCGTCACCATGGCAATGGCCAGGATCACGATGGCAATGATGCTTTCAATCAGGGTAAAACCACGTGACGCCGTGATACGGGAGCTGGAACAAGGCACAGGGTTAAATCGCGCAGTCATTAATCAACCCCTCTGCGTTAATGCACAACATGGCCGTTTCACCGTTACGGGCAGTTATGGTGATTTCACAACGGTTGGGGGTACAGGCGCGTTGGAACGGGTTTGTTTCGACCGTCATCGGGCGACCGAGCCAATCAAAATGCAAGGTCATGGCATTATCGGAGAGCATCCGATGCGATGGGGAAAAGGAAAAACTCACCTTATCGTGCGTTGTCGACAAACACGATGTAGCAGCAACATTTGTTGCACAGACGGGTGAACCCAGCACATTCAGGCCGATATACAGACCCACATGCTCTGGTACCGCATTCGAGGCTAACACCACATCCATCCCTTCTCGCTGGATCTGACGCGCCAGCGCAATGGCTTGGTCGCGCACCACGATAGCATCAAAACTGCTGCGGCCAATCAGACGTGATGAGGCCGTGACCGCCAGGATCCCAAGCAGGATCACCACCACGATCAGTTCAATCAACGTAAAGCCGTGTTGAGCGTCCCGAGGGACGAAATGGAAGGGCATGAATCACCCGAAAAGAAGCGAACCTATTGCCAGAAGTCACCCGCAGATGACTTTTGGCAATAGAGCTCCGAAGAGCTCTATTAAAAAAACATTAGTTAGTACTAATGTTACAACCAGCACCTAAATCAACTGTTGTATGAGCAGCAGATACAGCAGACACTCCTGTTGCTTGTGTGTACGTTACAATACAAGTAGCAGCAGCTGCAGAGTCATACTTATTTCCCTTATAAGTATATGTAATAGAAGTATCTGTTTCTTTAACAAACTGCCAGTCACTCAAGCCAACAACAGCGGCAGAAAGGGCTGCTGAAGTTGCAGCAGGGTAACCATATACCGTCTTCACTCCTTCAACGGTTGCATCATCAGAGCTTTCTTTACCCTGCACCGCAGCCTTACCGTAGGTAATCGCTGCCGCACCATCAATCGCGCCTTTCAGGCCTTGTAACGCAGACGCACGCGCATCATCTTGCAGGTTCAAAAAACGTGGGGCAGCGGTCACGGCCAAAATGCCGAGGATCACGATAACCACCACCATCTCAATCAGCGTAAAGCCGCCTTGACGTTTCATAACATTCTCCATTTACGTTCAATCACTACGCTTAGCGTAAGTCAGTCTGCACCAAACCCTTGGCAGGCTGGTAAGTAAAATAATGACCTGAGGTCACGTTGGTAGAGCCAGTGCCATCACTACCGGCAGATGCCAATTGGTAGTAACGACAAGCCTGCTGTTTGTCTTCCTCGACCAGTGCGACGAAGAACAGAAAATCGCCCCCAGAGACATCGGCAGCAACGCTGGTGACTTTAGGCGGGTTTTGCAACAAATTGTCCATCAAGGCCACACAGTCATTCACGACCAGGGTCTCAATCGGTTTTGAGGTCAACGCGATCGGATAACCGATGCTTGGCGAGAGCGCATCGCTGGCCTGCGTCAGGTAAAAATCGGTGCCGTCATAGCTGACACTGTTACGCCCGTCAGCTTGCGGACGCCCATACGCTTCCCATTGCGCACGCACGGATAACACAGCCGTGGCATAGCCTCCTGCCACCCCTTCAATGGCGGCTTTCTTGGCTTCATCGGTCACATTCATAAAACGCGGTAACGCGGCAACGGCCAATAACCCCACCACGATGATCACGATCACCAGCTCTACCAGCGAAAAGCCGGCTTGTTTGTGTGTTCTTCCTTGCATGCTATTTCAACCTGTCAAATAGACATGATCACTCTTGGAGGAGCGTCAAAAAATTGCTGATGAATATTGTCTCATTTTCATAAAATATTGCCACACCTTTTCCATCATCAATCTGGTAATAACACGAATTATAATACTTTGATCTCATTTCATTTTTTGATGACAAGTGCGTATATTTAACGGATTTAATACGTGATGAGAGCAATAACCATGTTTCATGACAATTTATTTGCCCATTATGGGATATAACCGGCCACCCTTTTTGCGTAAAGGTATATTCAATACCTTTTAAGAATGATCGTTCTGGCTTGTTCTCTAGTTCCCATTTTTGACGCAAACTGACCGCACTCTCCCACAAGGTTTGTGTCAGTAATTTGACTTGTGTGTCGGTCGTGGCCTGTTGCAAGCGAGGCCATTGCGCCAATAACGCCGCCACCAGCACCACGATCAGTAACAGCCACACCATCAACGGGGCGTATTCCCGTTTACGCCCCGCGCGCGACATCCAACAATCCCCACATGGGCAAGAAAATTCCCAACGCCAACAGCAGCACCATGCCTGCCACGACCAAGAGCAACAGAGGCTCGATCTTGGCGGTCAGGGTTTTCAGATCGTAATCCACTTCGCGATCATAAAAGTCAGCCGCTTCCAGCAGCAATTCATCGACCTGGCCGGTTTCTTCACCGACCGCAATCATCTGCAGCACCAACGGGGTAAACACTTCTGACTGACTGGCGGTATTGGCGATGCTGTTGCCCCCCTCAATGCCTTGTTTCATGGCGATCAAGCGATTCTCGAGGTAGCGGTTGCCTAAGGCCTCCGCCGACATTTGAATGGCTTGGTTCAAGGGCACCCCCGCCCGCACCATCAGGGAAAACGTGCGCGAAAAACGCGACAACTGAGCACGGTTGATGATGTCCCCCACAATCGGGGCTTTCAGCCGCCACTGATCCCAACGTTCGCCGCCTTTTGGGGTCTGACGCCACAGGCGCAATCCCAACCAGCTCGCCACCAGTCCCGCCAGCATCAACGGCCAGTAATGCACAAACACGTTCGAAGTGCCGATCAGAATGCGGGTCGGCAACGGCAGATCGACGCCAAAGCGGCTGAACATGGAGGAAAACTGCGGGATCACTTTGATATTTAATACCGCCATTGCCAGCAAAATCGCACTGATCACAAAGGTCGGGTAACGCATTGCGGATTGGATCCGGCGACGGGTTTCCACTTCCTGCTCGTAATACAACGCCAGTTGCAGCAGCAAGGTATCCAGACGACCAGTGTTTTCCCCCACGCTGATCATCGAGACAAACAAGCCCGAAAACACCTGCGGGTGCATTTTCATCGCAGCAGACAAGGATTTACCGTTGGTGAGCTCCACCACCACCGACTCTAACGCCGCTTTCAGTTGCGGATGGTTGGCACTTTGGCTCAGGCCACGGATCGCGCGCAGCAGAGGCACACCGGCTTTGGTCAGGCTGTACAACTGGCGACAGAAGATCACCAACACATCCAACGGTACCGGTCGCTTAAACAGTGACTTCATATCGACGTTGAAGGCTTGTGCAGGACGCTCGCGAATGTCCAGCGGGATAATGCCTTGGCGGATCAGCGCATCGCTGGCAGCATCCGAAGACGCCGCTTCCAGCTGGCCGCGTAACAATTCGCCTTTACTTCCCCGGCCACGATAAGTAAATACCGCCATGCTTATGTCCTGCTTGTGCGCGGCTGAGTATGGAAGCACGGCCGCGCGTTAGAAAAATTCATCGCCTTCACCCAACATCATGACTTCTTCCAAACTGGTCACGCCCGCCTGTGCCAACGCCATGGCCGAGACCACCAACGGCTGATACCCTTCCGACTGGCGGGCCAACTGGCTGAATAAGACCGTATCGCCGGCACGCAGGGCATCCATCATCTCAGGGGTCATCTCTAGCAGTTCAAACACCCCGACCCGGCCTCGGTAGCCGGTAAAGTTACAGCTCTGACACCCGCGTCCACGATGAAAGGTTTCGCTTTGCGCGTCAGGAAAACGGGCTGCCAGCCACTGCTGTTGCTCCGCTTCTGGGGCGGCCGGTTCATGGCAATCTCGACATACCCGGCGGATCAAACGCTGTGCCAGCACCGCACGCACTGCACTGGCCACCAGATACCCCGGCGCTTCCATGTCGATCATGCGCAGCGCACTGTCGATCGCATCGTTCGTGTGCAGGGTCGACAACACCAAGTGGCCGGTCAGCGCAGAACGCAAACCGATCTCCACCGTCTCCTGATCGCGCATTTCCCCCACCAAAATGATATCGGGATCCTGACGCAGGAAGGTGCGCAAAATCGATGAGAACGTCAGGCCAATCTTGTTATTAACCTGCACCTGATTCACACGCGGCAAGCGGTATTCCACCGGATCTTCGGCGGTGATCAGCTTCTTACCGGGTTTGTTGAGCTCGTTCAGGGCGCCGTACAAGGTGGTGGTTTTGCCCGAACCGGTCGGGCCGGTGACCAAAATCATGCCGTGCGGACGACGCAATTGACGGCGAAATCGCTGCAAAATATCGGCGGGCATACCGATTTGATCCAGACTCAAGATCCCCGCCGACTGGTTGAGCAAACGCATCACCACGGACTCACCGTACTGCACCGGCATGGTCGACAGACGCACATCCACCGACTGACCGCGCACTTTCATGTTGAAACGGCCATCTTGTGGCAAACGCTTTTCCGATATATCCAGGCTGCTCATCAGCTTGAGGCGCAGAACCAGTGCGGACGCCACGCCGGCTTCATTGATCAGGGTTTCATGCAACACGCCATCAATACGCTGACGAATACGCAGCACATCGCTGTCCGGCTCGATATGGATATCCGACGCGCCCACTTGGATCGCATCTTCAAACAAAGAGTTGATCAGCTTCACCACGGTGACGTCGTTACTGTCGTCTTCGTCAAAACCGAAGCTGTAATCGGCAATGTGCTGATGTTCCGCCTGCAGCTGTTCGGCAAATGAGACAATCTCTTGCGTGCGGCGGTAATAACGGTCAAACGCCGCGATCAACTGACGTTCAGGGGTGATCACCAGCTCCACACGGTAATCGCCGAGCTGGTTATACAAGGCTTCCTGCGCTGCCAGATCGGCCGGATCACTCATAGCCACACGGGCAATGCCGTCGCGCTCACCGATCACCAGCGCACGCAGACGACGGGCATGCACCTCTGCCAGCAGCGGGACGGCCTCAAGATCCACCGAGACCCGGTTAAGATCCACCAACGGAATATCCAGCTGCTGAGAGAGGAACTGCAGCATCTGCTGCTCACTCAAGAACCCCATGCTGATCAGGGTATCACCCAGTTTTCGGCCGCTGGATTGTTGGTTATCCAACGCCTGTTCGATCTGCTCGGCAGTGACAATGCCTTCTTCAATCAGCAGATCCCCGAGGCGTTTGCGTAATCGGATTGGCACGATTATCCCTTCTGGCTGGCCAGCACCGCTAAACGCTGCTGGATAAATTGTTGTGATTGGTTGGAGATTTGCCCCATCAACAACGCTTGCTGATAGGCATGACGAATGCTGTCGGCTGACACTTTGGCCTCGCTGCCGGTTGCCAAGGCTTGCGTACGCTCCAAGGCAATGCCCAGCCCCATCCACCAGCGACCGTCATAGGGCTGATCGTGCACCAACCGCTGATAACTGCTCAGCGCCAGTGCCGGCTGATGCAGCTGTTGTGCTAATGCGCCACGCATCGCCAGATAGCGGCTGTTGCCGTCATCCGGCATCGCCTGCAGCACGCTCAGCGCTGCTTGCTCTTGTGATTCATTGACCAGCAATTTAGCCATGGTGACACGCAGCTCAGACTGCCCGCTGTCACGCTGCAAGCCTTGCTGCAAAATTGCCATGGCGCGACGGTTATCCTTACGCCCGTAATACAAGGCCGCCAGTTTTTGACGGGCCAACACCCAATCGGGCTGGTATTCCAGCGCGGCTTCTAAGGCTTGCATCGCCCGGCGGCTGTCCCCTTGTTTGAGGGCTTTTTCAGCTTTGTTGTATTCCACTTGCGCCAATGCGTCCGCATCCAGCTCCACGGTTTCAATGTGCAGGCCGGAAGCGGGATCTTGTGCTCGCATTTCTTGCTCAGACTTGGGCAAGGCGGCTTGCTTAACTTCGGCGTTGGCAGGGGGGGCAGCCATCACAGGCGGCGTGCGCTTGGCCTCTGAGACCTCGGCCACATCACGGTGTTGTGGCTCTGCGGCTATAGGCTGCGCATGAGTAACAAGAGCAGACGTCACGGGCTTCACCGGCTCGACCTTCGGCACAGCAACACGCACGTCAGCCACCGCATTGACGACAGGCGCTGTCGCCGGTTCTGAAGCCGGTTCTGAAGCCGGTGCAGAAACGGTTCCCGGAACGGTTCCGGAAACCGTTTCGGGAGCAGATGCAGGCATGGCCTCAACAACCGGTATCGCCTCGACGTCGGGCGCGTCTGATACCAGTACCGGCAATACCGCCTGTGCCGATGATGGCGTGCTTGTCGTTGAAGTTGGGATTTCCGTTAAGGTTGGCGTGGCAACGATCGTTGGGGTTGTCGCGCTCGACGTCGTGCCCAGCCACCAGCCCGCCGCGCCTGTCAGGCTCATCGCCACCACGCCCAAGCCTAACCAGTGCCAGGCAAAACGGCGCGGTAACGGCTTGACGATCGCCGGCTGCAAATCCGCCGGCTTCACGCCTTGCTGCTGACTTAACGCCTGCAGTTTTCTATTGAGTTCACTCATGTGGCGACTGCCATCCCCATAAAACCGGGTACGTCCAACGCGGCTGGCGCGCACCCACAGTATCTTTGATTGCTAACAAGACAGCTTCCCGGTTGGCTTCATCGCGGCGATCGCAGCAGGTCGCCAATAAAGTTTTGTGACACAGTTGATTGATCAAACGCGGGATCCCTTGGCTGGCCTGCCAGATCGCTTTGTACAAGGGCACGCTAAACAGCGGCTGATAACAGCCCGAGCGCGCTAAACGGTATTCGATATAGGCGGCCGTTTCTTCCAGCGTAAGCGGACGTAAGGCACTGCGAAAGGTGATGCGCTGACGAAATTGGCGCAAGTGATGCGCGGCTAAGCGGCTGTCTAACTCCGGCTGTGCAAACAGAACAATGTGCAGCAGTTTGTCCTGCTCGGTTTCCAGATTGCCCAGCAGACGGATCGCTTCAAGCGCATCATCCGGCAGTGCCTGCGCCTCATCGATCATCACCACCACCGAGCGTCCTGCCGTTTTGCGTTGTAGCAAGGTGAGCTGCAACTGCTCAATCAATAACGCTTCATCCGTTTGCATGCCTGGCGTGATGGTCAGCCCTAACTCGCGCGCCAACGCCAGTCGCAATGCCTGACCGGATGAGGCCGGTGTCGGCAAATAAGCCAGATCCATGTGCGCGGGTAAACGGTTAATCAACATGCGACACACCAACGTTTTACCGGTACCGACCTCCCCGGCGATCTGAATGATCCCTTCCCCCATCTGCAGGGCAGACAAGGTGGTTTCAATCGCTTCAAGGTGCGGCGGTAAGGCATGAAACAGGTGGGTATTGGGTGTCAGCCCGAACGGGGCCGACACCAGATTGAAATGGGTTTGGTACACGGTTTATCCCTCGTCCGGGAACCACTCGTTCACCAGCGCGCGGGAACGTTCAATTTCCTGCTGCCAGGTCTGCTCGCCCACCACGGTCGGCTTAAGCAAAATCACCAACTCGGTTTTGGCCTGCAATTGGTTCACGTTACGGAACAGGTGCCCCAACGCCGGAATATCCCCCAGCAGCGGCACTTTGCTGACCTGTTCCACGGTCGATGATTTCATCAACCCGCCGATCACCACCACATCGCCCGAGCGGGCATAGATAATAGAGTCCGACTCACGGATCGAACTTTTCGCCAATGGCAATTTATAGGTACCGAACGACTCCCCCAGGGCGATATCGCGCACTTCGGTTTCCACGTCTACCACCGCCGGATGTACGTGCAGCAACACCCCGCCGTCGTTATCAATTTGCGGCGTCACATCCAGCGAGATCCCGGAGAAAAACGGGGTCAGCTCAATATCCGGTGACGCACTGCCACCGTCACTGTTGACCTCGCCCCCGGCCACATCGGTCACGAAGTATTGGTCGTTACCCACTTTGATCACGGCTTTTTGGTTATTCGCGGCGGTCACGCGCGGGCTGGAGAGCACATTCAAGTCGCCCTGTGTTGAGAGAAAACTCAGCACGGCTTCAAAGTTACCGTCGGTAATCGTGATATTGGTTTGCCCGCCGAGCAGGGCTGAAATCGCATCGCCACCCGGTAAGGTATCGCCGGCCGATGGACGACCGAAAATGACATCCGTGCCGCCAATCGACTTGGAGATATTGTTCCAGTTCACGCCCTGCTGGTAGCCATCACTCAGGGTGACTTCCATGATTTTCGCTTCCAGTACCACCTGACGCTTCAAACGTTCCTGCGAGACCCCAAGGAAGGTTTTCACTTCACGCAACTCGTTCGGGAAGGCACGTACCGAGATCAGACTGGCCTGCGGCGAAACCACAATACTGCGTCCGTCCCCTTGGCCGATCATGGCATACACCGCCAATTCCAACTGACGCCAGAAATCACTTTCCGATACGGTTTCAATGGTGGTACCGCCGGTAGTCGTACCGCTGCGCTGCGTATTGCCGCCACTGTCATTATTGCTGCCAGACGCGCTCGAACCGGTGTCACCATTGGTGATGGAGCCGGTGGTGAGTGAGGTCAACGACACCCCTCGGCGCTGCAATTGCAGGTAATCCACCGGGATCACTTCCGTGCGCAGCGTCGCCGGGAAGACCTGAATAATGTTGCCCTGACGGGTAGTGTGATAACCATAAATGTCCGAGACCACGCCCAGCACTTCATCTAAGGTGACATCTCGCAATGACAGGGATAAACGCCCTTTCACGTCCGGGTGGATCACCATGTTAAACGGCGTGCCTTTCACAAGGCTGCCGAAAAACGCTTTGGCATCCACATTATGGGCATTCACGCGAAAACGCTTTTCCAGCGGTGCACGCATGATCGGATCTTGCCCGGACAAGCTCGGCATCAAATCCGCATTCACGGAGTCAGGCAACGCCATCAACGGTCGGCTGTGGGCTTCGTTCGCGGCTTGATTCAACGCCCCTTTCACCGCCACCGGATCACGGTGCCCCATATTGGCAGAACACCCTGCCAAAGAAGCAATGAGCGCTGCTACAACTAATCCACGCATAATAACTACTTCTCGTTTTATTCTGTGATGACGTTGGCGGCAAACAGCGACAATCGCCATTGCCGCCCTTGTCGCACCAACGTAACCTCATCGTCACGAATGCTCGACAAGGTATAGCCATGAATGCGTTCCCCCACCGCCAGCGTGCGGCCATTGAGGATCGCGTAACAGGGATGCGATGCTCCCTGACAAATGATGCTTTGCAACTGGGGTAAACGTGCCACCGTGGCACGTGGTGTGCTGCGCGGCGCCTGCCAACTTAACGGGGCGGTCGGATCGCCTTGTGCCACAACCGGCCAGACAACCACGCTCACACAGAGGCTCAGCCACACCCAAACCATCGCTTTAACCACCGATGAAATCCTCACTTTCGCCCAAGGTGTACACCACCAGCTCTACGGATGCCCACGGGTACGCTTCCACCTGATAGTGCAGACTCTGCCAGTAATATTTCACCGGCAAGGCTTCCAACGCAGCCAGATAAGCTGCCACATCAAAGTAACGCCCACGGAAAGTCAGTTTCAGCGGATGAATGTAATAGCCGTGGGTTTGTGACTCCCCGACCGGCAGTTTTTCCGGTGGCAGCGAGATCAGTTGCTCCAGCGTCAGACGCGAGGAATGCAGCAACACCTGCTCCATCAACGCGACCATCTCCGTCGGTGTCACCAAGCTGGCGATACGATCCCCGAGCTGGCTGTCGAGCGTCTGGGTTGCTTGCTGCAATTGGGTGATCCGCGCGTCAATGTCCGCATTCGGATCGGCGGCTAACTGACGCGCCAGTAGAATAAGGCTGTTACGGTTGGTCACCACCGCATTGCGTTGCGTCACAAGGTTGGCTTCGGCCTGCGACAAGGCGTTGAACTGCGGCTCAATCACCCCAATCACGCCGATAAACAGCAGGCCAATCCAGCCGGTTAAGGCGATCAGCCACTGCTCACGTCGCGTCAGCGCAGCGAATTTCTCACACAGGGCCTGCCAACGAGGCAACGTCTGTCCCCGACTCATTGTGTCCCCCCCTGAGCGGTTGCAGCCGCAATATGACCCGCATTGTTGACCGCATTATTGGCCACATGGTTGAGTGAGCCTTGCAGCGAAAAGATCAGGCGCTGCTCACTGTCTCGCTCCAGCACCATCTGCTGAAAACGGCGGGATGCCAAGGCCGGATACGGTTGAAATTGTTGCACCCAGGCCGGCACAGCCGCTGGGGTGCGTGCGAGTCCTGACAGACTCAGTTGCGTGCCGGTAGCATGAATATGTTGCAGGGCAATGTCCTGGCTATCCGCCAGTGCCAGCTGCTGTAACAGACTCGCATACCCGACGGTTAAGCTGTCATCATGCTGGCTGATCACCGCCAACGCCGACTGTTTAGAGGCCAACTGTTGTGCCAGTCGCTCAGCCAGTTGGTGTTTCAACGGGCTGGGCACGCGGGAGGCTAACACGCGCTGGGTATGTTGGATCTCCCCCAGCACTTGCTGCAATTCTTGTTGTACGCTGTCGCGCTGTGTCTGTACCTGATGCTGCTGCCACCCTTGCCAGCCCATCACGGCGGCCAGTACCAGCGCCATGACACCCCAACTGAGCACCACGTTCGTCAGCGTCATACGCTCGACTTTCGGCTTCAGTGCATCGCTGTAGAAATTGATCCCGTGCGGGGCCTGATCCATCGCGGCCGCATATGCGATACGCACGGCATTATGGGCCAATGCAGCATGAGGCGGTGCCACGGCTTCCACATTGACACTCAAACGTGCACTCAGTGCCTGTGCCAATTGTTGGTCGTCATCTTCATCACAGGAAATCACCACTTGAGTGATCGGCGCGTCACGCAATTGTGCACTAAGGAAATCGAGCGAACGCTGCAGCTCCAATGCCAAGCTGTCCAGTTGCAGGGCCGCCTTCATATCTGACTCGCCGCCCGCCGGCAACAGCGGTACGCCAAAGCCACGAAGCTGGCGCTGGAAGCATAAGGTTTGCTGTTTAAAGGCAGAAAGTTGCAGATTGTCGAGGCCACGACGATGCAGTAACAGTTGGCTTTGCTGAGGGTGGATCCACTGCCCCCAGACCGCTTCTTCGGCCGACACCGACAGCAAGCTGTAGCCGCCCTCGGTGCACGCCTGAGCAAGCTGCTCCAATGGACGACGCTGGGTACAGAACACCTGCAGGCGATCTTTTAATGGCGAAGGGAAGCCATCCGCCACCAACTCTTGCGGGGATTCATTGACTAATTCACGCACCAGAAACGGCAATGCGGTCGGGTATTCTTCGCGGGGCAGTTCCGGCTTATCGATCAGCATGCTCTGGTAGAGGCCGTGCCCCAGCACCAGACGCAAGCCGCACCCTTTGAGCGGGTGGCGTTCGAGCAAACGACGCAGCGCCGCTGGCCACTCCGCCACTTGCTGCACCGGTTCTTCATCCGCCAGCCATGCGGTGTCGACCCGGTACACCAAAGCCAGCCGATCGGCGAACAGGGCCACGCCTGCCACGAACGACTGCTTTTTCTGTTTGAGGGTTTTTATCGATAACATGTCAGGCTTCTGAAATACTCGGCGTACACGACAACCTGAACAGTAAGTAAAAAGGTTATCGCTTAAAAACTGGAAGATGTGTCAAGTTTTTGGCCAGTATATCGAGATTAGCCCAACAAAGTCGTGGTTAACCGATGAATTATGAGCGTTTATGAAACATATTCAGTACTTTATCATTAGAAAATGTCCCCTTTTCGACCGATAATTCCGGTGCAAAAAAGCGACCTTGTCCACCACTGACACCCAGTTGCTGTAAAACTTGCCACTCTTTATGGTTTTCGACCCCGACAGCAATAACTTTAGCGTCAGTATTGGCACAAGCACCCAGCATACTTCTTACGAATAACTGATTCTCCTGGCGCAAGTTTATCTCTCTTACCAAGCTACGATGCAGCTTAATATAATCTGCACGTATATCTTTGATGTAGTGGGTACTGACAATGGTACGTCCCGCTTGGTCAACCACCAGCTTACAGCCCAGCCCCACCAACATACGGGTGACCGGACGCATCGCATCCAAGTGCTTCACCAGTCCCCCTTCCGGAATTTCAAACGATAACCGGTTCAATACCGTGCGTGGCGTTTGCAGTAATTCATTGCGCAGCCATTTCACAAAGGTTTTATCCAACAGCGCTTCCACACTCAGGTTGACGGACAGGGCGTCAGTCACCGGTTGCTGTCGGAGTAAACGCAGCGTTTGTGTCACCACGACTTTATCCATGCGGGCACTGAATCCTACCTGCTCCACCGCACGCATAAAGCGCGAAGCCTTGATCAGCATGCCGTTTTCATCACGAATACGGGACATCAGCTCACGGTGCAACACCGTCTCATCCAACATCACCACCGGCTGTTGATACAGGATCACCCCTTCACGATTGAAGATGGTGTCCAGCAGGGTTCGCCAACGCACACTGCCTCGGGCATCTTCAAATTGCTGATCTTTCTTGAAGGCATACCAGCTATTGGTGCCCTGCAACTGGGCGCTGCGCAAGGCCATATCCGCTTCGTCCATCACGCGGCCTCGGCGCTCCCCGCTGGCACAGAAGGTCACCCCGATATGGCACCAGTTATCCGCTTCCAGCGGCGCGGCAGGCACTAGGCGATCCAAGGCATGCATGATCTGATTGGTAAACAGCTTCACTTCTTTGACCGACTGCTGCGACAGCAAAATGGCAAACTCGGCATCAAAATAACGGGCCAGCACGGTATCGGGATAACGTTGTACCAAGTTAGACAGCACCACGCCCACATCCTGGATCAATTCATCCGCCACTTCACGGCCACGCTCGCTGACCAGTTCATCCCAATCAGCAATGCGGATCACGATCACCGCCCCGTGGTTATCCTGATCTTGCAGCATCGATTGCAGGCGACTATCAAACAGCACGCGGTTCGCCGCGCCGGTCAGTTGATCCAAGAAGGTGTGGGTACGAATGAAGGTATCAAAGCGGCTGCGCTCCTGACGGGCATCCTTGAGCTCGGTGATCATCTGATCCAACGCCAGACTGGCGGTAGCCGGCCATTCCCGTTCATCACCAATGGCATGCTCATCGACCCTGCCAGCCAGGATCATTCTGCCGCGCTCTTCTAACAGTTCAGAGCCGAGCAGCTGACGGCGCAACCAGTCCAGCCCCCAGATCAACCCGAGGATGATGATCCCGATAGCCAAGCTGATGAATGACATGGCACCAATGGAGTAGGTAAATTCGGTGTAGGGCGGCAGCGATTGCAGGCGCACATAAAAGCCGGGATTTTGTTTGAGGGCATAGTCACTGTGATGAAGAATGCTGGGATCCGGCAGTTTTTGCAGCCCTTTAAAGGCATACACTACGCCTGATTCATTGCCGATTTCCAGCTCGACCACATTACTGGCCTTAAGCAGCTTCGGCAGCCAACGTGACATGGACGTTGCCCCATCGGGATCGGCCATCTCCTGATCGATCACTTCGACGATCCCATCCAGATAATGAGTCAGGTAATCTTGTCCCAGCTTACGGAAACTCAGTGCGCCGCCAATAAAAATGACAAAGATGGCGCAAATCACAATCAATGTAACGAAGGCAACCAAACGGTTGGTGAGCTTCATGCCCGATGCTTTTCTCATAATGTGCTGAATCGTCCGCCAAAAGAAATCGTTGTAATCCCTGTCTCCCTGCTGGCTGACATGCGACGGATGCCACGCTAACAGCAAGGAACTGCCCTCAAAATACCATTCTCTGCCACGAAATGTCAGTGCTGACACCAACACTTTACTCATTAATCGAACAACGCACAGCCCAATCCCACTCGCAGGCGTCCTCCGTCATGAAAAACGCTTTCTCCCCCCAACAATCATGATACTGTTAAGGCTTGATGGGGAACGGCGTAAATGCGCCACAACAGTGAAGAAGAGGACGCAGAGAACATGGATTGGATCACGTGCACAAAAAGCTTTGTTATGGTGGTTGATCAAGGCTCACTGGCACAAGCCGCGACCCGGCTGAATACCTCCAGTTCCGCACTCTCCAAACGCTTAGCCTGGCTGGAAAAACAGCTTGGCGTGCAGTTACTCAAACGTACCACACGCAGCCTGACCATGACCGATGCCGGTCGCCTGTTCTACCAGCGCAGTGCCCGTCTGCTGGATGACTGGCAGCAACTGCTGGCAGAAACCACGTCGACCTACGGTGAGGTCAGCGGCGTATTACGCATCGGCGCGCCACTCGCCACAGGCAGCCGCCTGCTGGTGCATTATCTGGCTGAATTTATTGATACCTACCCCAATATTCAGGTCGAACTGCACACTATCACCCCCGGCCAATTGCCGGATCTCAATTTGGATGTGTTCATCAGTAAAACCCTGACTGACTTTAACTCCGCCAGCTATATCGCCACGCGCCTGTTTGATTTCCAGCCGGGGTTTTACGCTGCACCCAGCTACCTGGAAGGCAAACCGGACATTGATACTGCCGAGCAACTGACCCAGCACAACTGCTTGTTGTTTGGCACGCATGGCCATGAACAAGAGCATGTGTTTGAAAATGAGGTGCGCTTGCGCCTGAAAGGCAACTTCACCACTCAAAATCCGGAAGCCCTGGTTGCCGCCGCCGTTGCGGGGATGGGGATCATTTTGGTGGGGGAAAACACGGTACGGCGCGAGTTAAGTAAAGGCTTACTGGTACCGGTTCTGCCGAGTCTGCGTCAGCCCGTCAATTCCGCTTATGCGTACTATCCGAAGCTGGACTACAACCACGTCAAAACCAAGTTATTCATTGATTTTATTAAGGCCAAAGCCAAACCCGGCGCGCAAGACACGACCCTGAGCAGCCAGCGTTAGCCGTAGCGTCTCCGTATTGTGTGTTAATCTATTTAGCATAGGTGAACAAAAAACAGTTGATAATGATTCTCACTTGCATTTAAATAATGAGCATCCCTTCTCACTGAACACATTCGGAGAACTCGAATGGCGTCGTTACCAAGAGTACTGAATCACCCGTTACCTTATCCATTAGCGCGCTTAGCCAATAAACGCCTGATCTTACCCATTATCCTGATCGCCCTGCTGGCGGCCTCTGCCGGCACCCGTGAACTCACTGTCGCCGTCTTGTCGGATGCTTTCTGGCAAGTGGCCGCTTATGTCGCCGCAACGCTGACCCTTTACCATGCGCTGGCAGCCCAGTTAAATCAACGGGCGACCCGGCTCAGCACCTTATTAGCAAGTAGCACGCGATTTCAGGTACTTTTCGCCGCCGCCATGGGCGCTCTACCCGGCTGCGGCGGGGCCATTGTCGTCATCACTCAATTTGTGCGCGGCAAACTCAGTTTCGGCGCGGTGGTCGCGGTGCTGACCGCCACCATGGGCGATGCCGCCTTCCTGCTTATTGCTGCCGAGCCTGGCACCGGCCTGTTTGTGATTGCCGTGGGCTTTGTGGTGGGGGTGATCTCCGGCCTGATCATCGACCGTATCCATGGCACTGATTTTCTGCGCCCATCGGGCCAGACACAGACTCTCAACGAATGCGCATGCAGCACGTCAACGCACACCGAACGACAACCGATGATCCGCCTGCAAGGCCGTTTCTGGCAATGGATGCTGGTTCCTGCTGGCGTCGTCGCCATCATGGGCTCCTTGCAGATGGACGTGGATGCCACTTTCCACCTGCCCGCTGACACCATCAGCATCATCGGGGCCGGTGCCGCGCTGGTGACCATGTTGTTATGGTCCGTCAGCCGGGACATTACCGACTATGAATCTGCTGTTGCGGAAGATCCCAAACACCGCACCGCTAACTTGTTCCAACGCGTAGCACAAGACACCAATTTTGTGACCAGCTGGGTCATTGCGGCTTTCTTGATCTTTGAGCTGTCGATGTACTGGAGCGGGATTGATTTGGCGGCCGTATTCTCCAACTGGCTGTTGCTGCTGCCTCTGATGGGCGTACTGATCGGGTTACTGCCCGGCTGTGGACCACAAATTCTGGTCACCGGTTTGTATTTGTCCGGTACGGTACCGCTGTCTGCCCAGCTTGGTAATGCTATCAGCAATGACGGCGATGCCCTGTTCCCGGCCATAGCCTTAGCGCCGAAAGCCGCCCTTGTCGCGACTCTCTATTCATCCATTCCGGCGCTGATTGTCGCGTATGGGTACTTTTTCCTGTTTGAGTGATCGCGCTCAAACAACCCGATTTGCCACTGGCATTTTTCAGGGCCAGACTGAATAGAAAGAGCGATAACAACACAACAGAAGTACGCCTAACAAGCGCCAGCGCAACACCACACGTAACACGCCTATAAACAAGACATGGCCGCCAACGAGCCATCGCAAAAAATGGGTAACCTAGAACCCAAGTACCGGTACAAAAATACCCAGCACCAAAACGCAAAAAGCCCCGCATCATGCGGGGCTTTTTTATATCAGACGGACAAGGTTGCTTAGAACGGGATGTCGTCGTCAAAATCCATTGGTGGCTCGTTGTACTGCGGTGCAGGAGACTGTGGCTGCTGCTGAGGAGCAGACTGCTGCGCAGGCGCAAAGTTGTTGTTCTGCTGACCGTAGTTCTGCTGCTGTGCAGGCTGCTGAGGCTGACCCCAACCACCTTGCTGCTGTTGGCCACCCATTGGTGCGCCCTGACCGCCTTGACGGCCGCCCAGCATTTGCATTACGCCATTGAAGCCTTGTACCACGATTTCCGTTGTGTACTGATCTTGGCCTTGCTGGTTCTGCCATTTACGGGTCTGTAGTTGACCTTCAATGTAAACCTGTGAACCTTTACGTAGGTATTCACCCGCAACTTCAGCCAGTTTGCCGAACAGCGCCACACGGTGCCATTCAGTTTTCTCACGCTGCTCGCCGGTGTTCTTATCGCGCCATGACTCAGAGGTAGCAACAGTGATGTTTGCTACTGCACCGCCACTTGGCATGTAACGGATTTCAGGATCATTACCCAAGTTACCCACTAGGATAACTTTGTTTACGCCACGACTGGCCATAGTTCTCTCCGATCTCATTACCGACTCAAGCTGATCACCGAGTCGTTATTGAAAGTTTATACTTAATCGCGCAGTCTATCATGCTTCGACCTGTTAAGAACAGTTGAGGGAGAGGAATCAATGGCAAATATGATCTATCTCTCTTGGCTTATCCCTTAGCCTGACTACGCGCAATAATTATACAGCCAACTGTGTTTTTATACAGCCTTTTTCTTTCGCGGTCTATTGGGCTGTGCCATAATGCCGCATTCACCAATGAGTCAATAGTAAGCATACCGATATGGATAAGATCGAAGTCAGGGGTGCCCGAACCCATAACCTCAAGAACATCTCCCTTACGCTGCCTCGGGATCAGCTGATTGTGATCACCGGTTTGTCGGGATCCGGGAAATCCTCTCTGGCCTTCGATACGCTGTATGCTGAAGGTCAGCGCCGCTATGTCGAGTCCCTGTCGGCCTATGCACGCCAGTTTTTGTCCTTGATGGAGAAGCCTGATGTTGACCATATCGAAGGCCTGTCGCCGGCCATTTCCATCGAGCAAAAATCGACGTCTCATAACCCGCGTTCTACCGTGGGGACCATCACCGAAGTCTATGACTACCTGCGTCTGCTTTACGCCCGTGTCGGCGAGCCGCGCTGTCCTACCCACCATGTAGAGCTGGCCGCGCAAACCATCAGCCAGATGGTCGACAAAGTCTTAGAGTTACCGGAAGGCAGCAAAATGATGCTGCTGGCCCCTATCGTCAAAGCCCGCAAAGGCGAACACGTGAAAACGCTGGCCGGCTTGGCCGCACAAGGCTACATCCGCGCCCGCATTGACGGAGAGGTCTGTGATCTGTCTGATCCACCGACACTGGAGCTGCATAAAAAACACACCATCGAAGTGGTGGTCGATCGCTTCAAAGTCCGTGACGATCTGCAACAACGCTTGGCCGAATCCTTTGAAACCGCGCTGGAACTGTCTGGCGGCACGGTGGTGGTCAGCCCGATGACCGAAGGCGAGCACGAAGAAATCGTGTTCTCGGCCAACTTTGCCTGTCCGCACTGTGGCTACAGCATGCAAGAGCTGGAACCGCGCCTGTTCTCGTTCAACAACCCGGCCGGTGCTTGTGGTACCTGTGATGGCCTGGGGGTACAACAGTTCTTTGACCCTGAGCGCGTGATCCAAAATGGCGAGTTAAGTCTGGCCGGCGGAGCGATTCGTGGCTGGGATAAGCGCAACTTCTATTACTTCCAGATGTTGAAATCGCTGGCAGAGCACTATGACTTTGATGTCGAAGCGCCATTCGACAGCCTGCCGAAAACGGTACAGAACGTGATCCTCAACGGCTCCGGCCGGATCAACATCGAGTTCAAGTACATCAATGATCGCGGGGATATCACCGTGCGTCGCCACCCGTTTGAGGGGATCCTCAACAACATGGAGCGTCGTTACCGCGAAACCGAATCTAACTCAGTCCGTGAAGAGCTGTCGAAGTTTGTCTCGACCAAACCGTGTAGCAGCTGTGACGGCTCGCGCTTACGTCTGGAAGCGCGCAACGTCTTCATCGCCGACACCACGTTACCGACCGTCAGCGAGATGAGTATCAGTGAAGCGGTACACTTCTTCAGCCATTTGGATCTGACAGGGCAAAAAGCCAAAATCGCTGAAAAGGTGCTGAAAGAAATCAACGATCGCCTCAGCTTCCTGGTGAACGTCGGCCTGAACTACCTGAACCTGTCCCGCAGTGCTGACACCTTATCCGGTGGTGAAGCCCAGCGTATTCGTCTGGCCAGCCAAATCGGTGCGGGTCTCGTCGGCGTGATGTATGTGTTGGATGAACCGTCTATCGGCCTCCACCAGCGTGACAACGAGCGCCTGCTGAAGACCCTGACTCACTTGCGTGATCTGGGTAATACCGTGATTGTGGTTGAGCACGATGAAGATGCGATCCGCATGGCCGATCACATCATCGATATCGGCCCGGGTGCAGGCGTGCACGGCGGTAACATCATTGCTGAAGGCAAACTGGACGACATTCTGGCCAACAAAGACTCACTGACCGGCCAGTACCTCTGCGGCGAAAAAGCCATTGCGATCCCGACCGAGCGTGTACCGATGGATCCGGCCCGCACCGTCAAACTGCTGGGCGCGACGGGCAACAACCTGAAAGACGTGGACGTTGAGATCCCTGTCGGCCTATTTACCTGTATCACCGGTGTCTCCGGCTCAGGTAAATCGACCCTGATCAACGACACCTTTTTCCAGATCGCACACCACCAGCTCAATGGTGCTACCAGCGGTCAGCCTGCGCCATACCGTGAGATCCAAGATCTGGAACACTGCGATAAGGTGATCGACATCGATCAAAGCCCGATCGGCCGAACGCCGCGCTCGAATCCCGCGACCTACACCGGGATCTTCACCCCGATCCGTGAACTGTTTTCGGGCACGCAAGAAGCGCGAGCTCGTGGCTACAAGCCGGGGCGCTTCAGTTTCAATGTCAAAGGCGGTCGCTGTGAAGCCTGTCAGGGTGACGGCGTGATCAAAGTCGAAATGCACTTCCTGCCGGACGTGTATGTGCCGTGTGATGCATGTAAAGGCAAACGCTATAACCGCGAAACGCTGGAAGTGCGCTACAAAGGCAAAACCATTGATGAAGTGCTGGAGCTGACCGTGGAAGACGCCCGAGCCTTCTTTGATGCGGTACCGGCCATTGCGCGCAAACTGCAAACCTTGATGGATGTCGGCTTGTCTTACATTCGCTTGGGCCAAGCGGCAACCACGCTGTCGGGCGGTGAAGCGCAGCGTGTAAAACTGGCGAAAGAGCTGTCAAAACGCGACACCGGCAAGACCCTGTATATTCTGGATGAGCCAACCACCGGCCTGCACTTCCACGACATTCAGCAATTGCTTAACGTCCTGCATCGCCTGCGCGATCACGGCAACACCATTGTGGTGATTGAGCATAACCTGGATGTGATCAAGACCGCAGACTGGATCATTGATTTAGGACCGGAAGGCGGCAGTGGCGGCGGTGAAATCATTGCAACCGGGACACCTGAAGCGGTGGCCGAGGTGCAAGGCTCTCACACTGCCCGCTTCCTGAAACCTTTGCTGACTGGCGGAACCTCAGTACAATAATCAGCAAGATAACAAGACCACACACAACCGGGCTGCTATCAGGCCCGGTTTTGTTTTATAGCGGCTACCTCTACCTCATTCACTTTCACAGGGAACCACAATGACTGTGCTCTATGTCAAAGGCACCACACTGGCGGAGAAAGGGATCAGCAAACCCATGGTGAAACCATTCCTGATTTCACTGGGCATTCTGTTCCTGCTCACCATGCACTATTTTCAGCATAACCCGGGTGGTGCTGGGCTGGAGCTTTCATTTAACACGCTGAGCTGGATCCCGTTTGGCTTTGCCATCACCTTTGGCCTGTTGGAAATCTTCCGCCAGCAAGTCTGGCGTTATTCCCGCCTGACTTTGGTGCTGTTTGTCTGCTGTGTGCTGCTCACCCTGCCGGTGTTCTACCCGCAAGCGGTGGCCGAAGAAGCCTTACCCCGTTTAACCGGTCTCTGGGCCGGGTGGCTGTTCTTTGTGGGCTTACAACAGTTCTCGTTCACTCATACCCAACGCCAACGGTTATTGTGGTTGATTTTAGCCGCTGTCTGGCTCCAAACCCTGTTTGGTTGGGTGCAGTTTTTGCTGCTTGAACCGGGCAACCCGTTTGGCTATGACACCGTCGCGAACCGTCCGTACGGCATTTTCCAGCAACCTAATGTCATGGCCTCTTTCCTGGCCACCGGTCTGGTCCTGTCGGCCTATATGCTGGCGCGCATTCCGATGTATCGTGGCAAATGGTCATGGCAACATGTTTGCTTACTGCTGACCCCTGTCGCTACCATTCCTCTGCTGGTGGTATTGAGTTCTCGTACGGGTTGGCTGGCTGCGGTGGTCGGCAGTCTGATGATGTTGCCGTATCTGCGTCAGTTTGGCGCCAAAGCCCAATGGCGAATTTGGTCATTAATGGTGGTACTGGGCTTAACCGTCTCATGGGCGCTGAACAGCAGCACCGACTGGTCACCGAAAGAAGAACGCTTAAGCTTGGTCAGCGCACGGGCCATGCACATCCCGCAAGCGGCCGACATGTTCCTGAACAAGCCGTTGACCGGCTATGGCTATGGTACCTTTGAAGTTAGTTACCTGACCCAAACCGCTCACTGGCACCATGCCGATCCGGCGCGTCCGGCAGGCATGGCCGGATTAGATCACCCGCATAATGAACTGGTTTTCTGGGCGGCAGAAGGCGGCATCGTACCGTTATTAGGCCTCTTGATGGCAGCAGCAGCAGTCTTTTTGAAAGTCAAAAAAGCCCGAGCCGGCACCCAGTTAGCCTTGGTGGGATTATTCTTCCCAATCACCTTGCACACGCAGTTGGAATACCCGTTTTATCATTCCCTGCCGCACTGGATTGTTTTTATTATTCTGATCCATTGGGTGGATAACCTGACGGCCAAGTACTACCGAAAATCCATCAAACATTTGCTGCCGCTGCGTATGGTGGTGTTATTGCTGCCCGTGGCGATCACCAGTTATATGGCCACCACGTTGTATTCGGGTTACCTGCTGACCAAGTATGAAACCACCCAGCCGATCAATATTGATTACCTGCTGAAGGTGAACAATCCGTGGGCCTGGCATAATCGGTTTGAATGGGATCTGCATGTCACGCAGTTACAAATCGGCACCGCCAGCCAGAATCCAGCGATGATCGAGGAATACATCAATTGGGCACAGGAAAAAGCCAAAATCTGGCCTCGCCCTGATCTGTATAAAAATCTGATCAGTGCCTATCTGGCATTGGGGCAACCTGATCAAGCGGAGCAGATTTATCAGGAAGCACTGTACCTCTTCCCGGCACAAGCCGCGTCATGGGTGACTCACACAGCGCCCCAGCCCGAGGAAAAGGCGGTATCCGATACCGCTCAGTGATCGCTCTCACTACAACGATTCATCCTATAAAAACGGCTACCCAAAGGTAGCCGTTTGTCTATCCGTAAGCTGCGTGCTAATTATTTCAGGCACGTCTCGAGCGCGCGTAAGCAGAGCGCCACATTTTCACGCCGCGCGGCATACCCCATCAAGCCAATGCGCCACGCCTTGCCCGCCAGCGCACCCAACCCCGCCCCGATTTCGAGGTTGTAGTCATTCAATAATCGGGCACGAATGGCCGCATCATCAACGCCTTCAGGAATGTATACAGCATTGAGTTGTGGCAAGCGATGCGCTTCATCGACCACAAAGGTGATCCCCAAAGCTTCAAGCCCGGCACGCAGTGTCTGATGCATGTCACGGTGACGTTGCCAGGCCTGTTCCAGTCCTTCATTTTTCAGTAGCACCAAGGCTTCATGCAAGGCATACAGGCTGTTCACCGGCGCCGTATGGTGATAGCTACGCTTGCCCTCTCCGCTCCAGTAGCCCAGCACCAAACTCTGATCCAAAAACCAGCTTTGCGCTGGCGTCTTACGTGCCTGAATTTTCTCAATGGCCCGCGCTGAGAACGTCAGTGGCGACAGCCCCGGCACACACGACAAACACTTCTGGCTGCCCGAATACACCGCATCCAATTGCCATTCATCCACCAGCAAAGGCACGCCACCCAATGAGGTCACTGCATCCACAATGGTCAGGCAGTCATGCTGACGCGCCAGTTTGGCAATGGCTTCGGCATCGCTCAATGCGCCGGTTGACGTTTCGGCATGCACAAACGCCACGATGCTCGCTTCAGGGTGTGCGGTTAACGCTTCTGCCACCAAGGCCGGATCCACAGGCTCACCCCATGCGTTATCCACCATCACCGCGATACCGCCACAACGCTCGACATTTTCCCGCATGCGATCGCCAAACACCCCGTTGCGACACACAATCACGGTATCACCCGGCTCAACGAGATTCACAAAACAGGCTTCCATCCCGGCACTGCCCGGCGCTGAAACGGCAATCGTAAACGGGTTTTGGGTCTGAAACGCGTATTGCAGCAATTGTTTCAGCTCATCCATCATGCCAATGAACAGCGGATCGAGATGGCCAATCGTTGGACGGCTCAAGGCCTGTAAGACCTGCGGGTAAATATCGGACGGTCCCGGCCCCATTAGCGTACGCTGAGGGGGGATAAAACTGCCAATGGTCATGGTGTTTCCTCCGTGAAGATTAGAATGCAAATCAAGGGATGGCATAACAAACTATCCTTACTGACTATATCAGCTCCCCGCCGATTGTGCTGTTTAAGTGGCTGTTATACCGATAGCGAACACAGCTTTATGACTTAGTTATGACAGTATTTTGCAAAAAGTTTCAATTTTATGCTAAAGGGAATTGACAAGCAGGCTGTAAATCCGCTTCAATAAAGCACATTTTTTGTTCATCCTGATGGCATCCCTTGCCTCTGGTGAAAACAGAAGAGGAGCGTTACCCAGGTATCGATGATTGCGGGGCCCCACCCCAAAGCAATCTTGAGAGGGGGAGTAACGCCGAGATATGGCATGACAGGGGGCATGGCATATCGGCTTTGAAGGTTGAATCCTTCTGGCTGTCATCTTTCTTACAGACGGGAAAGATGGGGAGCTTCTGGTCGTCATATCTACCAAGATCTTACCACTAGATTCTCCTGACACTGTGTCGGGATCCTGATCCCGAGTCATCCCCCTTTTTGTATTAGACTTTACTTCTATCTTACAGGGAGACTCGTTGTGAGCTTTGTTGATAATAACTTTACTGTTCCTCCGCCGATCACCGTAGCGAAATTTGGCGGCACCAGTGTAGCCGATCATGCCGCCATGAGCTTGAGTGCAACCATTATTAAGAATAACCCACAAGCAAAAGTGGTCTTAATCAGTGCGTGCTCTGGCGTAACCAACCTGCTGGTTGAATTAGCAAATGGAATTGCCGATAACGAGCAGCGCTCACAACGGCTACAGCAATTACACACCATTCATCAGAACATTCTGAATGATTTAGCTCAGCCAGACAGCGTCGCAGGCGAGATCCACCAGCTGCTATCACAAGTAGCCGCTTTGGCCGAAGAAGCCGTGTACGCCCCGTCTATTGCGCTCACTGACCAATTGGTCGCGCACGGCGAATTACTTTCCACCTTCTTGTTCACCCAGATCCTGAATGAAATGGGTGCACCCGCAACACGCTTTGATATTCGCCCTATCATGCGTACCGACAGCCAGTTTGGTAAAGCCGTTCCGGATGTTGACGCGATCCGCCAACTGGCAGACCAACACCTGCAACCGCTGCTTAACGACACCATCATTGTGTCTCAAGGGTTCATTGGCTCCAATGAGCAAGGCCAGACCACCACGCTAGGCCGTGGCGGCAGTGACTACAGTGCCGCATTGGTCGCAGAAGCGATTCAGGCCGAGACCCTCGAGATCTGGACGGATGTACCGGGCATGTACAGCACCGACCCACGCATTACCGCCAACGCCAAGCCGATCAAAGAAATCAGCTTCAGCGAAGCGTCTGAGATGGCGAACTTCGGTGCAAAGATCCTACACCCGTCGACCCTGCTGCCAGCGGTACGCCAGAAGATCCCGGTATTTATCGGCTCATCAAAAGCTCCTGAACAAGGTGGCACCTGGATCCGCCAGCATGTGGCACAGCCACCGAAATTCCGTGCATTGGCATTGCGTTGCAACCAAACCATGGTGACACTGACCAGCCTTAAAATGTTCCAGGCCTACGGCTTCTTGTCTGAAGTCTTCCGCATTCTGGCCGAACATAAAGTGTCCGTGGATTTGATCACCACCTCTGAAGTAAGTGTCTCGCTGACATTGGATCAGACCGACACCGGTGGTGGTGCGCCGAACCTGCCAGCCGCTGCCACCGCAGAGCTCAGCAAACTGTGCCGCGTGGAAGTCGAGCAGAACCTGTGTCTGGTTGCCCTGATCGGTAACAAGCTGGGTGATGCCCCTGGCGCGGCCACACAAGTGTTTGGTGCACTCGAGCAATACAGCCCTCGCATGATCTGCTTCGGTGCCAGCGCCCACAACCTGTGCTTCCTGGTGAACACCGAAGAATCACGTGATGTGGTGAAAACCCTGCACAAAACCTTGTTTGAATAAGCGCGATCAAGAAGCCGTTTAATCAATAAGCGTGCATTGCACATGAAACGTAAAAAAGGCACTCACTGAGTGCCTTTTTGTTTTTCCTTCCCCCGGCCAGATACGGGTTAACTCACCTTCATCAAGACAAGTTCGGCCCCAACCATTTCTCGGCTTCCAACGTATCCCAGCCTTTGCGATCCGCGTAGCTGTCACGCTGATCGGCTTGGATCTGGGCGATGGCAAAGTAGCGTGAATCCGGATGAGAGAAATACCACCCCGATACCGACGCCCCCGGCCACATGGCGTAGCTGGTCGTCAGTGACATACCGATGGTTTCCTCGACCTTCAATAACGCCCACAGACTGCCTTTTTCGGTATGCTCCGGACAGGCCGGATACCCAGGAGCCGGGCGGATCCCTTGGTACTTCTCACGGATCAACTCATCGTTCGACAAGTTTTCATCGCCGGCATACCCCCATACCACTTTACGTACGTGCTCATGCAGGTATTCTGCAAAGGCTTCGGCCAGACGATCCGCCACCGCTTGGATCATGATCGCATTGTAATCATCCCCTTGCGCTTTATAGGCATCGGCCAGCTCACGCTCTCCTATCCCGCCGGTCACCGCAAACGCGCCAATCCAATCGGGCTTACCGCTCTCTTTCGGTGCAATGTAATCCGACAAACAGTAGTTAAACCCTTTTGGCTTCTCCGTTTGCTGGCGCAGGTTATGCAGTACCTGAGCCACCTCCGTGCGGGACTCATCGGTGTACACTTCGATATCATCACCGACGCTAGCCGCCGGGAATAACCCACACATGCCGCGCGCTCTCAGTAACCCTTCCTGTTCAACGCGATCCAACAGATCATTGGCATCCTTAAACAGGCGCTTAGCCTCTTCCCCGACTTCTTCATGCTCCAAAATCGCCGGGTATTTACCGACCAAAGACCAGGTCATGAAAAACGGTGTCCAGTCGATATAACGGCGTAAGGTCGCCACATCCATCTCATCAAAGACATGGCTCCCCGGCTGCGCCGGTACCGGTGGCGTATAAGCCGCCCAGTCGATCGCGACTTTATTGGCACGCGCCGCCTCCAGTGTGACCGGTTTAGTGCGCGGACGCTTGCGGGCATGCTGCTCACGCACCACGTCATAATCCGCCTGTAGCTTTTCCACAAACGCTGGCTTGAGGGTGTCTGACAGCAGTGATGAACACACACCAACGGCACGTGAAGCGTTATTCACATACACCACCGGCTGCTGGTAATTTTGCTCAATCTTAACCGCCGTATGGGCTTTCGAAGTGGTCGCACCGCCAATGAGTAGCGGCAAATCAAACCCTTGGCGCTCCATCTCTTTGGCCACATGCACCATTTCATCCAGTGAAGGGGTGATCAATCCTGACAGACCAATGATGTCGACATTTTCTTCTTTGGCAACTTTGAGGATTTTCTCGCACGGTACCATCACGCCCAAATCGATGATTTCGTAGTTATTACACTGCAGTACCACCCCGACAATGTTTTTGCCGATGTCATGCACATCACCTTTTACCGTGGCCAGCAAGATCTTACCGTTGGATGAACCGGCTTGTTTTTCCTTGTTGATGAAAGGCTCTAAGTGAGCGACAGCCTGCTTCATTACACGGGCGGATTTCACCACCTGTGGCAGGAACATCTTACCCTCACCAAACAGATCGCCCACCACGTTCATGCCATCCATGAGCGGGCCTTCTATCACTTCCAGCGGCTTAGCCGCCTTCACGCGGGCTTCTTCCGTATCTGCCACAATGAACTCTGTCAGGCCTTTCACCAAGGCATGCTCGAGGCGCTTTTCTACCGGCCAGGTGCGCCATTCCAGCGCAGAGGCATCTTCTTCTTTGCCGACGTCTTTACCGGCATATTCCGCAGCGATATCAAGTAAACGTTCCGTACTGTCAGAGCGGCGATTCAGCACCACATCTTCCACGGCTTCACGCAGTTTATCCGGTACGTTGTCGTAAATTTCCAACTGGCCGGCATTGACGATCCCCATGTCCATCCCGTTCTTGAAACAGTGATAGAGGAATACGGCATGGATCGCTTCACGCACATAGTTATTGCCACGGAACGAGAAGGACACATTCGATACGCCACCGGAAATCATCGCATGCGGCAAATCACGTTTGATATCAGCCACCGCTTCAATGAAGTCCACCGCATAGTTGTTGTGTTCTTCAATCCCGGTCGCGACCGCAAAAATATTGGGATCGAAAATGACATCTTCCGGCGGAAAGCCTACTTCATCCACCAGAATGCGATAAGCGTTAGTACAGATCTCCAACTTACGGGCACGGGTTTCTGCCTGACCCACTTCATCAAAGGCCATGACAATCACTGCCGCGCCATAGCGACGGATCAACTTGGCCTGCTCAACAAACTTGGCTTTGCCTTCTTTAAGCGAGATGGAGTTCACGATCCCCTTGCCCTGAATGCATTTCAAGCCCGCTTCAATCACTTCCCACTTCGAGGAGTCGACCATGACCGGGACTTTGGAGATTTCTGGCTCTGACGCACACAGGTTAAGGAAGCGCACCATGCAGGCTTCAGCATCCAACATCCCCTCATCCATGTTGATATCGATGATCTGGGCGCCGTTTTCCACCTGTTGACGAGCCACTTCCAGCGCTTCGTCGTATTGCTCCTCTTTAATGAGGCGCTTAAAGCGGGCTGAGCCGGTCACGTTTGTACGCTCACCGACGTTAATGAACAAGGTCTCTTTTTCAATGGTCAGCGGCTCCAGCCCCGACAAGCGACACGCCACCGGAATATCCGGCAACACACGTGGCGCTATCGTCTCAGTCACTTGCGCCATCTGGCGAATGTGCTCTGGCGTGGTACCACAACAGCCGCCAATCAGGTTCAAAAAGCCGCTTTCCGCCCACTCTTTCACATGCTCCGCCATGTCTTCCGGTGACAAGTCATACTCGCCAAAGGCATTGGGCAGGCCGGCATTAGGGTGCGCGGAGACCGCACATTCAGAAATACGGGAAAGCTCTTCCACATACGGGCGCAACTCATCCGGGCCTAATGCACAGTTCAGGCCAAACGAGATCGGCTTAACATGGCGCAAAGCATTGTAAAACGCTTCGGTGGTTTGCCCTGACAGAGTACGGCCAGAAGCATCAGTAATGGTGCCGGAAATCATCACAGGCAGGCTGAAACCGAGCTCATCGAACACGCTCTCTACTGCGAAAGCACACGCTTTGGCATTGAGGGTATCGAAAATGGTTTCGATCAAGATAAGATCTACGCCCCCCTGGATCAGGGCGCGGGTCGATTCAGAGTACGCCTCCACGAGCTCATCAAACGTGACGTTACGGTAGCCCGGATCATTCACGTCCGGTGAAATCGAACAGGTGCGGTTCGTCGGGCCTAAGACCCCGGCGACAAAACGGGGTTTCTCTGGCGTTTTTGCCGTCCATGCATCGGCTGCTGCCCGGGCCAATTGCGCTGCCACCAAGTTAATTTCCGCACTCAGGCTTTCCATATCGTAGTCAGCCATGGCGATGGTGGTCGCATTGAAGGTGTTGGTTTCCAGAATATCGGCCCCCGCTTCCAGGTAAGCGGTATGAATATCCTGAATGAGTTGCGGCTGAGTCAGCACCAGCAGATCGTTATTGCCTTTCAGATCTGAAGGCCAGTCTGCAAAGCGCGTCCCACGATAATCCTGCTCATCGAGTTTATAACCCTGGATCATGGTGCCCATCCCACCATCTATGATCAGGATCTGCTCACCAATCCGCTTTTGAAGTACATCCTTGCTCGTCAACACCACATTCATCCTTCCATTAATGTTACAGCTATGTCACATCCTACCATAGCGATGATGGAAATCTAGACGTCTATTTACAGTCAATGTGAATAAATAATGTCATTTATCGATAAATAATCTGTCGCTATCGGTATAGGATGGTTTTATATTTTATTACAATTGAATGCTTTACTTAGCTGCCATATCGAGGTCACGGAATGTCTGTCTACAGCACTCTCTGTTTTCTTGCCGCTGCCGCAATGCTGATTGCCTTTATAAACAGCAAAATCGGTAAGATGCAGACCACTATCGCCATCACTGCCGGTGCATTGATCCTCTCACTTTTTATCATCATTGCCGGTCAAAGTGGCTGGTTCCATCTCGACACCATTGCTGCCGAACAACTGGCGGAAATCAATTTTGAAGACTTCCTGCTTAAAGGGATCCTCGGTTTCTTATTGTTTGCTGGCGGGTTAGGGATCAAGCTCCCCCACCTCGAAGATCAAAAGTGGGAAATCACCACGCTGGCACTCGGGGCCACCCTGTTCTCCACCTTCTTCATTGGGGGCGCATTATGGGGGATTTGCCAAGCGCTCGGGATCCCGTTAGATCTCATCTACTGTTTGCTGTTCGGTGCCCTTATCTCTCCTACTGACCCGATTGCTGTTCTGGCTATCGTCAAAAAACTCCACGCCCCTAAACGTATCTCAACCCAAATTGAAGGGGAATCCCTGTTCAATGATGGTTTCGGCCTGGTTATCTTCGTCACCCTCTTCACGATTGCCTTTGGCGATGAAGCCCCTACCGTATTAGGCGTCGGCCAACTCTTCCTGCAAGAAGCGATCGGCGGTATCGTCTACGGCTTTGTACTGGGTCTGGCGTTCCATTATTTGATCAGCGCCACCAACGACCACTCGATGGAATTGCTACTGACCTTGGGGATCCCAACGGCAGGTTATGCTTTGGCAGAAGTGCTGCATGTCTCAGGCCCATTAGCGATGGTGGTTGCCGGTATCATGATCGGTAACTGGACGCGCTATATCGGCTTTTCTAAAGAGAGTGAAGCTCACCTGGATCACTTCTGGGAATTGGTGGACGAGTTCTTAAACGGCGTGTTGTTCTTGCTGATCGGTATGAGCATGCTGCTGTTTACCTTCCACAAAGAAGACTGGATCTTAATGGTGCTGGCTGTGCCATTGGTTCTGCTCGGCCGCTACCTCAGCGTAAAACTGGCCTACGTTGGCTTTCACCGCTACCGCGACTACAACCCGATGTCTGTCAGCATCCTGACGTGGGGCGGCTTACGTGGCGGCCTGGCGCTTGCCATGGCGATGGCTATCCCTGCGGGGGTCATGGTGATCCCAGAGAAGAACATCGATGTCCGTGAGATCATTCTGGTAATGACCTATTCCGTTGTGGTGTTCTCGATTTTGATCCAAGGCTCAACCATTGTACCGTTGATCAATAAAGCCAAAGCGTGGGAAGCCAATCGCAATAAAGCGTAATCCATAGAAAACGCATAAAGGCCTGTCAGTGACAGGCCTTTTTTGTATGTATCGCATTATTCGTCTTTGGTAAAGTTCGCTTCAGAGAACCGATCCAAATCATACGGTGTTTGCTGGTACACGCAGTAATTCAGCCAATTGGCAAACAACAAATGCCCATGGCTACGCCAGCTGGCGATCGGTGGCTGTTCCGGATCATTATTCGGGTAGTAGTTCACCGGGATCATCGGCTCCATACCTTCACCGGTATCGCGCATATACTCATTATGCAACGTATCCACGTCATACTCTGGGTGACCGGTGACAAATACATTACGTTTATCTTTCGTCGCCGCCAAATACACACCAGCCTGCTCCGAAGTGGCAAGAATGTCTAAATCTGTGTGTTCTTCAAGATAGGCAGGCGAGAAGTCCGCATAACGCGAATGAGGCGCCAGGAAAGAATCATCAAAGCCACGTAGGAGTGGATGGTGACAATCTAACGTACGGTGCGTGTAGACGCCTGAGAGCTTGTTCTTACGGGTACGTTTCGGTAAATCATAGAGCAGCTTCAGACCAGCCTGTGCGGCCCAACAGACGAAAAGGGTGGAGGTCACATGCTCCTTCGCCCAAGCCATGATGGTTTGGATCTCTTCCCAATACAGCACGTCTTCAAATTGCACCAAACCCAGCGGTGCCCCGGTGACAATCAAGCCATCAAAATTACGGTCTTTTACCATCTCAAACTGACGATAGAAGGTATCCAGATGCTCCGTCGGCGTATTCTTGGTCGGCCGGTTATCAATACGCAACAGTTCAATATCAACCTGTAGAGGCGTGTTAGAGAGCAGGCGAAGAAATTGCGTTTCCGTCTCAATCTTCTTCGGCATGAGGTTCAATAACAAGACCTTCAGCGGACGAATTTCCTGACTGGCCGCCCGAGCCTCTGACATGACAAATATGTTTTCGCTCCGCAATACATCTGTCGCAGGCAGGCGATCTGGGATCTTGATGGGCATCTGAGTTTACTCCTTAAACATAGAACCGGGTGACGTCAGGCAAACCGAAAGAAGTTTAGACGTCCAGATATCCAAATAAAACTATAAGAGTTTCAGATCACATGCAAGAAAAACAGGGTAAAAAGAATTGAAGCAAACACAGGGATGATGAAGAAATTTAATAACAGGAAGGGGAGAAGAGAGAAAGTTACAAAGGATAGAAATGAAAAAACCCAGCCGTAGGCTGGGTTTTAAAGGGGATTCAGCAATGTCCTACTCTCACATGGGGAGGCCCCACACTACCATCGGCGCTGTTACGTTTCACTACTGAGTTCGGCATGGGATCAGGTGGGTCCATAACGCTATGGTCGCCAAGCAAATTCGTTTATTTACCGCCTTGGC